>JANNEK010000435.1:0-3173 GCA_031378605.1 Chitinophagaceae bacterium
GTATCTTTATTCAAATTTAGTTTGGGCTGGACGGCCTCGAATGAACTTTTTGTTATATCTTGTACTTAAATAATTTTAATTGGCATTTGTACCGGCTGGACGAACTCTATTTCCCCAACTGCTACAAAGCCCAGAACGTTGGCAGTCATGCAATCGGACAACTATCAAATTTTGAATAGATATTTGACTACTACTTTTTTATTTCGTAAATTAGCTAAGTGAAAAAACGTAAAAATATAGAACTTGATTTTATCATCGACAAGTTGACAAACTCTATTGAAAACTCATTAACAAACGAAGTTTTCGATACGGAAATAATCAGGTTGACAAGCGCGGACACAAAAGAAATCAAAAAGACAGATTGGCAATTTGATTGGATAAAAGAACTTAAAGACAAAACAAAAGAAGTTTACAAATTGACAACGGTTAATAATCTTACAATCATACAAGGACTTTTGAGCATTGAAGACAAGCAAGACCACATTTTTATGCACTTGATTGAAAGCGCAAAATTCAATAAAGGAAAGGATAAAGTTTATTTTGGTGTGCCAGCAAATCTCGTTGCCTATGCTTGTAAAGTTTCAGTTGACAGAGGTTTTGAAGGATTTCTTGCCTTTGACGCGAAATCGGCATTAATCAAACATTATCAACAATCACTTCATGCAACACACTTTCGTGGACTGAGAATGTTCATAGAAACAAGTGCTGCATTAAAACTTATCTCACAATATTTTAAAAATTAAAATTATGGGACTCATTAAAGAACCAAGGAATGTAGATTTATCAACCAAATCAGAGCCGTGGACAGACAAAGAACTTGCTGACTTTAGAAAAATAATGCAAGACATTAAGAACAAAAATGCCAAGCGTAAAGAAAAGATTTTAACGCTAAAAAACAAAGTACAGCCTGCCTGACATGCACGAACTGCCAACATTGGGTTTTGTGCAATTGGGGCGGACGAATATAATCTCAGCTTCATATCTTTATTCAAATTTAGTCTGGGCTGGACGGCTTCGAATGGACAATTTGTTATATATTGTACCTAAATAATTCTTTTAGGCTTTTGTACCGGGCTGGACAATCACTATTTCCCCAACTGCTACAAAGCCCAGAACGTTGTGTGCCATTTTTGAAAAACCTTTCACTCATGAAAATACTTTATTTAGCTTTCACTTTATTATCAATAGAGATTACACTTGGGCAAACTCCTAATTGGACAGGCCTAAAACTATTTGCCGGACATGCCACTGATTATGGAGGCGGAATTTATATTGATAAGCATAACAATTACTACCTAACCAGCACTTTATTTTCAAGTTCAGCCCAAGGGCTTGATTCACTGAGAGAGGGCTGTAAAGCAATTTTTTCTCCGGAATTAATAGGAGAGAATGGTTTTTTGCTTCGTTATGATTCCAATAAAATTTTGAATCTTGTTTTACCATTTGCCCCAGGTGCATTCGGGGCGCCATCTGTTGACGATTCAGGTAATATAATTGTTTCAGGAGTTTTTGAATTTGGTGCATCAAGAGATGGCTTTTTGAGAAAATATTCCTCATCAGGAAATATTTTATGGACAAAGCTTTTGCAGAGTACATCATCAGGTGGACAAAGTGACGATGTTATCACTTCACTAGATATTTTTGATGATGGCTCAATGGTAATTTCAGGATTTAGTTACGGTAATCAGGTTTCAATATTCGGAACAATTATTAGTGGCCCATCAAATTTTATTGCCAAATTAAATGCATCTGGTAATATTCTATGGATTAATAATTTCAGTTCCACATTAGGATTAGGAGTTTACAGGGTAAAATTTGATAAAGACGGCAATATAATAATTGCAGGTAATGAAAGAAATATTAGTACAAATGGCGTTGATGCAATGATAGGCAAACTCTCTGGTACAACAGGTAACTTTGTTTGGAAAAAGAATTTTATTACTTCTGGTGCTTACACACCATTCATGAGTTCAATAGGATCTTACTCAAATAAGTATGTATTTGGTGGCCTGTTTGGTGGACAGATAAAAATTGGCGACAGTACATTTAATTCAACAGGAAATACTGATATTGTTTTTTTACAAACAGACAGTGCTGGAAATCTGATTTGGATAAAAAAAGCTGGTAGTTCCGGACGGGATAAGGTAAACAACCTTATTTGTGATTCAACCGGTAACACTTTAGCAACAGGAGGCTTTTCGGATGGGTTTCAATTTCAATCAGCAATATTACCTGCTAAAGGTTGTACAGATGTTTACATTGTTTCATTCAGCAGCAATGGCTCGCTGCTTTGGATTAAAAGCGGTGGTAGCAGCATTCCCGGGCATAATGATGATTTGTTTTATGAAGAATATGGTTCCGGAATTGCAGTTGATAGTAAAAAGCAAATACAAGTAGTAGGTACAACCATTGGTGCCGGAAATTTCGGGAGCTTAATCTATAATGCACCGGAAAATGCCCAGCAAAATGCTTTTTGGTTATCATTAGGTGAAAAAAATAATTCTGATATCATTAACTATCCGTGTACTAAAATATCAGCGGACTCATCTTTCTTTTTATCTTTATTTCCAAATCCGTTTCATGAGATGTTAAGCATAAAAAATTCACAGAATAAAATGCTGAAATATGACATTCAGTTATATAATATTTTAGGACAAAGTTTATATACAAAAACTGATAACAGTGTAATTATGACAATCACTGACTGGATATCATTTCCATCGGGAATCTATTTTCTAAAAGTTAAGATTGGAGATTATAAAAAAACTTTTAAAATTGTTAAGCGATAAAACGGCACACAACATGGGGTTTGGCGTTATTGGGGCAGGACGTTGTAATCTTCATCATCAGCAACATGGCAGCAGTGGTTCGGGCGGGACAAACACCGGTGAACATTTTATCTTATCTTGTACATCAGCAACGCATCGGCTTCGGTTCCGGGCGGACGTTTTCCAAATCCCCCAACAACGCCAAGCCCTGCCCGTTAACGGCAATACTGGTTCGACACAAATTCTTAGTGCAAAATAATTCGTAACAAACTTTTTATTCGCGGTAAGACAGATTCATTTTTGTATCTATTTTTTAAGCCGTGGCTCGACAATAATAAATTACTTTTATTCCAAAAGGACATATTGCGAAACTGTTTATGGTTCGACAAATGACTTTTGTTTATT
>JANNEK010000292.1:0-2800 GCA_031378605.1 Chitinophagaceae bacterium
TGGATTATCATCCCACAAACCAGCATGCATAAACGTTTCTTCCATTGAAGTGGCTAACCCCTCAGAACGCTGCATCCACATATTGTACGGTAATGCTTCACGCCGCAACAAACTTGGATGAGGTTCCTGCGTTAATCGTGCAATTTCAAACCAATGGGTCGAATGAGCATATAATACTTCCGGGGCGCGGAAGCTGATATTGCCAAAGAAATTGCGTTTTTCTTCAGGAATATATTCACCTAATTGTTTACGAAGCGCGGGTTCCATATAATCTTTCACCGGTAAAATTTCTTTTTGCTTAAGAAAACTCATTAACTTTTTTACTGATAAATCTGTTTGTATAGTATACTCTTCAGCACTTGAGAACGCTTTTAGTTCGGGGAGGTTTCGGTTCCGTTCTTTTTCTAGTTGTAAAGAAGCATAAGCCCTGCTTAATTCACGGTTTAATAAGGTCACTTCTTCCTCCCAGGAAAACGGAACCATTAATACATTACGTAAATGCCAGGTATAATTTTCTTTACCAATTCCCGATAGACCATTTTTTTTAGGAAGCTCTTTTTCGAGCCAGGTAATTAAATTCAAACCTGCACGTTTAGCATTTATGATGGCATCTTTTAATGCTTTACTATTATTATTTATTTTCTTTACTAATCCTTCCAGAAGTAAATTCTGGTCTTTAATATTTCCAATACCGGCACTCCATAAATCCTTTGCATTACCGGTTAGATTAATCTTTGCCTGATCATACAATAAGGGAATAATTTTTAATTGATCTATTAGTTTTTTTTCGTCTTCCGTGGAAAGTGGAAATATATACTTCCATAATTCAATGGCGGCAAAACTGGTTGGACCTTCATGGTCGGGTGTGTCGCTTTGTTCCCCAAAAATAAGTGCATAAAAGGCTGGATCGCGTTCCCATGGTTTTAAAATGCGGCAATTATAATCAAGTGCATTCATTTCCGCCTTGAGTACTAAAAAATCTACTTTTTCATCCAATGACCAACCAACAGTATCCAACTTTGATAAACGGTTTTTGTATCGTTGCAATAATTGTTGAGTTTTTATTATTGTTTGTTGCCGGTAGTCAGGAACACCATTAGGTAAGCTGGTTCGTTCAAGTAAGCGGAGTTCTTTGCACAATTGCAAAAGTGATGGATAGGAGCCAGTTGAGGATTGTGCTTTTATGGTACTGCAAACAAAGCAACAAATAAAAGCAATTATAAATACCTTCTTCATATATATTTATTTAGTAGACGTGATATTCATTTTACAGGCAGCTTGAATTCAATTAATCAATTTCATCGTTGATTCTTGCTTACTGAAATTTTAGTTATTCTTCTCTAACTCCTCCATTCAGTTTGTATACTACCAATAAAAAAAAGAGAGCTATTGTTTGTTTCATGTTCAGTTAATTACTATAAAGTTTAGATATCCATAACATCTGTCCATGCTGCAACACTTAATGTTTCAGTTAGTATTTCATTTTTATTTCCGCCATACAATAAAATACAACTACTCTTTGGTTGATTCTTTTGCCAAAAATGTAATCCTCTAAACATACTGTTGTTTATTTTGGTAGATGATTTTATTTCTATTGCCATCGGCTCTTCATTCCTTTCGGTAATTAAATCAACCTCATTGCCCACATTATCCCTGAAATAATACATGCCTTCATTTAATCCTGCATTGAAATTGTTTTTTTTAATTTCTGTAATTATCCAATTTTCAAAAATGCTTCCGTAGGCAGTATGTTTTTTTAAACCTGTTAAGTTTTTTATGCTCAGCAGGTGGCATAGTAACCCTGTATCATAAAAATAAAGCTTGGGGCTTTTAACAATCCTCTTATTCATGTTATTAAACCAAGGCTGCAGCATGTAAATGACATAGCTGTTTTCTAACAAACCCAGCCATGCCAAAATTGTTTTTGTATCTACACCTGTTTGTTTTGCCAGTTCATCTCTGTTCAAAATTTGCCCGGCATGGTTGGCACATAAATAAATAAACCGATTAAATGTTGCAAGGTTGCTAATGTTTCTAAGTAGCCTCACATCTCTTTGTACATAGGTTTGTATGTAACTATTCAGCCATATTCCAGGTATTAATTTTTCGTTCCATATTTCAGGATAGCCGCCAGTTAATATATGTTTGTTTACATCTTTATTAGCCAACTTTGCATTTACTAATTCTGCATAACTAAAGGGCAATAACGATAAATAACCGGTTCTACCAGCCAATGATTGCGAAACCTGCTCTTGCAACAAAAAATTATTAGAACCTGTAAGTATGAACTGGCCTCGTTTTGTATTCTTATCTAATATTTCCTGCAGGTAACGAAAAATATGCGGCACCCTTTGTACTTCATCAAACACAGCACCATCTTTGTATTTTTTTAAAAATGCCTCAGGGTTTAATTCTGCCTCATGTTGCACAGAAGGGTTTTCAAAATTTACATAAGGTTTGCCTTTAAACAATTGTTTGCTTAAAGTAGTTTTACCACTTTGCCTCGGGCCTGTAATACACAATGCTCTAAATTGTGTGAGGGCTTGCTTTGCCTCATCAACTATTTGCCTGGTAACCATTACAATTCCATTTTTGTAAAAATAGGTAAAATATGGAGTTTAATTCCATTTTTGTAAAAAAATACATATCTGGAATTGAGGAAAATATTTTTATTGCTTTCTCAATTCCAGATATGTATTTTTTTACAAAAATGGAATTGAACTCCATATTTTACCTATTTTTACAAAAATGGAATTGTAATGGTTACCAGGCAAATAGTTGATGAGGCAAAGCAAGCCCT
>JANNEK010000065.1:0-2348 GCA_031378605.1 Chitinophagaceae bacterium
TGATGGCGAAGAGGACAACCGCAATCGCTGCGCCATAACCAGTGCTTTGTAAAATAACTTCGTGCTTTCGTGGCAATTATCTTTTAACCACTAAGAGTTCAAAGAAAATATGCCCCAAAGATTCACGAAGAAAGGATATCGTGATTTGTGAAAAAATTCTGTAGCTCAAAAAGGATAGGAGTGCTTTGTAAAATAATTTCGTGCTTTCGTGGCAATTATTTTTTTACCACTAAGAGTTCAAAGAAAATATGCCTCAAAGATTCACGAAGAAAGGATATCGTGATTTGTGAAAAAATTCTGTGGCTCACGGCAATAAAAAATAATTACGTCATAATAAATTTAACTTATCACTAGTTATAGGATGCCCTAAGAAAATAGTAGATTGAATATCATCAGTAATTTGTAACTTTCTACTACCACTTTGAAGTATTTTTTTGTTGAGAGAATATCGCTAACATGCGTCTTCAATTCCGCACACTTTTAAAGAAAGCACCGTATCTGTCATTCGTTTTTGAAATGCATACGATTCAATTAAACCTTTAAATAATAATACTATGAAAAGTTTTGAACAACATTTGGAGGCAACGGGTCCCAAACGAATTCTTGCATTGGACGGTGGTGGTATACGTGGCGCGCTTACTCTTGGTTATTTGCAGGCGATTGAAGACATTCTTCGTGAACAGCACAATAACGATGAGCATTTTCGACTTTGCGATTATTTTGACCTTATCGGGGGAACAAGCACGGGTTCTATTATAGCTTCCTGCCTTGCAATTGGAATGAAAGTCTCTGAAATAAAAGAAATGTATTTTGAATTAGGAGGAAAAATATTTGCAAAAAAATATAAATGGTGGAATATTTTTGAGATAGATGATTTTATTAAAGCAGGTTATGATGGAAAACCCCTGGAAGAGGAATTAAAAAAAGTATTTGGGGATATAAAACTCGGTCATGATAAAAGAATAAAAACGGGTTTATGTATTGTAGCAAAAAGGGCAGATACCAATAGCGTTTGGCCACTTATTAATCACCCTAACGGTAAATACTTTGATAGCGTAGATGGTAATAATAAAGATATATTACTTTGGAAAGCTGTAAGAGCCAGTGCAGCAGCACCTACTTATTTTCTACCACAGGTTATTGAAGTTGGCGGAGGAATGCATGAAGCAGCTTTTGTTGATGGTGGTGTAAGTATGGCCAATAATCCCTCCATTCAATTGTTGATGGTAGCCACGCTAAAAGGGTTTCCGTTTAAATGGAAAATGGGAGAGGATAATATACTTCTTGTATCTGTAGGTACCGGAATGAGCAAATGGGAAAAGATACCGGCAAAAGTTTCAAAAAATAATTTATTGAACTGGGCAAAGGAAATACCTGATATGCTTATGCAGGATGCCAGTTGGCAAAATCAGGCCATACTTCAATGGATGGCTAAATGTGATACGCGCTGGAGTATTGATGGAGAAACAGGTGATTTAAAAGATGATTTTTTCGGCAGCGACTCAAACAATAAGAATTTGCTTACCTATCTACGTTATAACCTTTGGTTGGAAGCCGTTACCTTAAATAAACTGATGAATAAAGAATATTCATTAAAACAGGTGGCCGACTTAATTGAGATGAGTAATGCTGATAGCCGATTTGAATTGTATGAGATTGGAAAAAAAGCAGCGGAGCACGGATTAAAAATTGATAATTTAGTAGTAGCACAGCGGGTATTAAGAGAACATTTCCCTGCTTCTTTTAAAATTTAATTGTTCGGTTAACAGTTGTGCAAGAACAAAAATGTTTGATACAAATTTTTTTTATTGAGTAGGATTGTTTTGCAAAATCTCTTTAAATTGGTTTTAAAGCATAATGCTATTGACGATGCCTTGCTTCAACGTGTTTCTTTATAAAGGCATAGCCCTTCGTTGCAATATCCCATGGTGCTGAATACTCTCTCCATACATTAATTGCATTTGCAAAATCCGGGTCATTTCGTGAAAACGCTTCAATCGTTAACCAGCCGTTATAATTTATTTCAGCTAAGGAAGAAAACGTTTCATCCCATTGCACATGCCCGTCACCGGGAGCCCCCCGATCATTTTCACTAATATGTACATGGGCCAGTAGCGGAGCAATTTTAAGGATGGCATCCCTGTTTTTTTTCTCTTCAATATTTGCATGGTGCGTATCATACATAGCTTTTACATTGGGATGGGCAGCAGCGTTCACCAGTTTGGTCAACTGCTCCATCGTATTGCATAAGTAACATTCAAAACGATTCAATGCTTCCAACGCCAACGTGATACCCGCTTGAGCTGCATACTCCCCGGCAGCATGCAACACTTCTCCACTCCACTTAT
>JANNEK010000083.1:0-9849 GCA_031378605.1 Chitinophagaceae bacterium
GATACAAAGTCGCAAGGCCTGATCTTCAATATTTCTTCTTTGCGTCGTAGCGCCTTTTCGAGATTTTATTTGTCTTTTTAGATAGCCTCTTTTTTAATACCTGTTCAAAATTTCTACCACTCTCACAATTTGATCAGGAGAATGGCATATAGAACACGGGAGGCTAAGAACAGAATTATGAATTTTCTCTGAAACCGGGAAACGACTATTCCGAAACATGGGTAATAATGCATTTTGTAGATGGGGAGGAATGGGATAATGAATTTCGGTTCCAATATTATTCTCTAGTAGAAATTTTTTTAATTGGTTTCGTTTTGGATGACGAATTACGAACAAATGAAAGACGTCAAAAAAATCAGTATCTACTGAAGGTGTAATAAAATCTTCTTTGAGATTATCAAGGTATATTTGCGCCAATTGCCTTCGATGTGCATTAAACTTATCCAAAACATTCAATTTAACGAGTAAGAATGCTGCTTGAAGCTCGTCAAGTCTTGAGTTTACACCGGGGATTTCATTGTAATACTTAATCGATGACCCATAATTTCTCAGCTTACTAATTTTATCTGCAAATGATTTATCGTCAGTAACTATTGCACCCCCATCGCCTAAGGCCCCCAGGTTTTTTGTAGGATAGAAACTGAAACATCCAGCCTTGCCAAAACTACCAGCTTTCTTGTCTTTATACATGGCACCATGAGCCTGGGCGCAGTCTTCAAATAAGGTAAGACCATGCTTGTTGGCTATATTTATTATTCGGTCCATGGAGCAACATTTTCCATAAAGATGCACTACTAAAATAGCTTTTGTATTTGGCGTTATCGCATCCTCCATCAGCGAGGGATCTATATTCATCGATTCCCATTCTGGCTCTATCAAAACAGGAATATGATTATTTTGAATTATAGAGAGAATAGTTGCTATATAAGTATTCGACGGCACTATAATTTCGGATGCCGGAGGCCAATCCATAGCTTTTATGGCAATTGAAAGTGCATCCAGTCCATTGGCAACACCGATACAATGTTTCATGTTATTAAATAAAGCGAATTGAGATTCAAACTTTTTAAGTTGTGGCCCTAATATAAACTTTCCGCTCTCAAGCACATCGGTAAACGCTTTTTGATACTCTTCATACAATATTTTGTTGGACGCATGAAGGTCTTCAAAGGGCAGCATACTCAACCTTTTTATAGGCATCATAAATATAATCTCCGGCATCAAAACTTGAAGAAGCTAATACCAATAATATCGCATCCTTACTAAAGGAATGCATTAGGTGCCAGTCGAATGTTTCAAGTATCAGGCATTTTTCGGGTGAGTCGAGAATAAATTCTTGTTGAATATTATTGTTATCATTAAATATAGAACACTGACCTTTTATACAAATTGCTGCTTGTTTAGTGAGCTTGTGACGATGCCCTCCCCTTATTGCATTATCATCTGCAACTATATAAAATATTCTTTTTACCTCAAATGGAAGTAATTCATGAATATTATCCAGTACTACCAAGCTACCTCTTTCGTCAGAAAATTTCGGTAGTGTGATTAATGTAGCCATATTATTATAAAGTTCTTTAGAAAAATAATCATTTCTATCATGTAAAAATGAGTTAAAAGGAAAACGAAAAAAACGGATAATTTGGAGAAGGTGTTACAAGGGAAATTGATATCTAAGACAGGCTCAAGATAATAATTTTTGGTCAATCAAATCCAAAATTTTACTATCAATAGTAAGGTCAAATTTTCGCGCTATCATCTTTTGAGAATTCGCAAGAATATCAATATTATTTACCGTAAAAATTGCCGGGTGCCACCCACCTTTCGACCAATCAATTAAGCGTTGATTGTCGTTGATAACTTTGTGCTTGAAGGGAGATCCCATTACAAGTGTATTAATGAGGTACTCATCGGGGCCCCAACTAATTCGGAAGAAATTCCTAATCTTCTTATTGTTTCGCAGTACATCATAAATGTAGCGGGCACAGGGCATGTCCAGGGTCCAATATGCTCCAAAAGATCCTCCGTATAAGGTATAATCAAAGGGTAGTTTCCTTACAGGCAATAGCCGGGTAAGTATCCTTCCTAATCGATATCCACCTTTGATTCCAAAATCAAATAGATGATATTCCTTATACCTCATTGCTGCCTTATCCCACCATTCAGACGGTGGAGTTTCTGACGACAAAAAATTAAACCCAATATTTAGTTGAAAATAGTTATAAATTTCTTTGGCAGGTTTTATAGGGTAACATTGCCCACTCATATGATTAATGTAATCAAATTTAATTTCACTTTTGAAAATTTCCTCCATTCCGCATAGCAGCGCTTCTAAAAGGCTAAACCCTGCCCAATATACTTTTACTCTTTTTTTTATGATAAATGTGTTAGGAAGTTTTGCCAGGTACTGAAAAGGTTTGGGATCTACCTTCGCATCAATATGAAGATAGAAATGAAAAGAATTGTTGTATTGCATGGCGAGGATGAGCCGCTCGACCAATTGAGGTTGCTTATAAACCGTTATGATTGTTGCCATTTTCATAAGTAGAAGGAAGCTGATACTTTAAAAAAAACCACAGTATGCTGTGGTTTAAATAGTATAAATCTATTTTGCAGGAAGGCCTAGGCTAATTTTTCAACCTGCATATAGTTCAATTCTACCGGGGTACTTCGTCCAAATATCTTTACGGTAACTTTTAATTTCTTCTTTTCATCGTTTACATCTTCTATAATACCATTAAAATCATTGAATGGACCTTCAATAATTTTTATAGTTTCTCCAACTATAAAAGGTTCACTCATACTTACACCACCTGCTTCGGCCATTTCGTCCATTTTTCCAAGCATCTTATTGACTTCAGCCTTACGTAAAGCAATAGGGTTTTCTTTTCCAAGAAAATGTATGACACTGTTTGTATTCTTAATGGCTTCTCTTAAATCGTCTGAAAGTTTACCTTCGATAACTTCAATCATTACATAACCCGGGTAGTAATTTCTTTCCCTCATCACTTTTTTGCCATTTTGAACCTTATACACTTTCTCAACTGGTAGAAAAACTTGCTTTACTACTTCACTCCATCCTCCACGGTTCACTTCCTTATCGAGGTATTCTTTAACCTTACGCTCTTTTCCACTAACTACCCTAAGCACGTACCACTTGGTTTCCTGTTGTTGAATTGTCTGATTTTCCATTATGCAAATAATGAATAGATAAATTTAAGACCGGCCTGAGCAATGATATCCATTGACCAAACAATTGCTGTAATTAGTATTGTTGCAACTAAAACTATAACAGTAGACTGCTGCAACTGTGCCCAGGTGGGCCAACTAACTTTTTCAAGCAGTTCCCTATAGGACTCCTTAAGATACGTTGTTACTTTGTTCATAAGTTCATTTTTTTGAAAATTGCATCAGAAGAAAACCATTCAAGTTATCATTCTGAAGAGAATCAAATTATTAAGCACGGGCACTAGGATTTGAACCCAGATCAAAGGTTTTGGAGACCCGTATGCTACCGTTGCACCATGCCCGTAGAAAGCTAAAAGCTATTCCGTGTTACCGAAACAGCTTTTAGCACTTTATAATACAAATATATATATCTTTTACAAATTGACCAGAACACTCAGCTCCTATTAAGATTTAGCCAAACGCCCGCTCAGAAAACCTATTTCAAAATCTCTGTAACCTGACCAGCACCAACTGTGCGTCCTCCTTCACGGATTGCGAATTTCAATCCTTTCTCCATTGCAATCGGCTGAATCAACCTCACGGTAAGCGGAGTATTATCACCTGGCATAACCATTTCAGTTCCAGCCGGCAATTCAACCTCACCAGTAACGTCCGTGGTACGGAAATAGAATTGAGGACGATATTTTTGAAAGAAGGGAGTATGACGGCCGCCCTCCTCTTTACTGAGGACATAAACTTCTCCTTTAAAATCTGTATGGGGAGTAATTGAACCAGGTTTACAAATTACCATTCCACGGCGAATTTGAGTTTTTTCAATACCACGTAGTAGCAACCCTGCATTATCACCAGCTTCTCCCTCGTCTAATAACTTACGAAACATTTCTACTCCTGTAACTGTAGAAACAAGCGGAGTTGGAATTAAACCAACAATTTCAACACCCTCACCCACTTTTATGCGCCCTCTTTCAATACGGCCGGTAGCAACGGTTCCACGACCAGTAATCGAAAACACGTCTTCAACAGACATAAGAAATGGTAAATCAACCGGGCGGGGAGGTAAAGGAATGTAAGTATCAACAGCGTCCATCAACTCTTCAACTGCTTTTATCCATTTATCTTCTCCAGCTAAAGCGCCGGTAGCAGAGCCCTTAATAATTGGAGTATTATCCCCATCAAAACCATAGAATGTAAGCAACTCACGGATTTCCATCTCCACCAATTCTAATAATTCGGGGTCATCCACCAAGTCAACCTTATTCATAAAAACAACCATTCGTGGTACACCAACCTGACGAGCAAGCAAGATATGCTCCTTTGTTTGGGGCATGGGACCGTCGGTAGCAGCCACAACTAAAATAGCGCCATCCATCTGGGCAGCACCGGTAATCATGTTCTTTACATAATCCGCGTGTCCAGGGCAGTCAACGTGTGCATAGTGACGCTTAGTCGTTTGATACTCAACGTGGGCTGTGTTAATAGTGATGCCACGCTCTTTTTCTTCAGGGGCAGCATCAATTTCGTCATATTTTTTTGCTGTAGCCATACCCTTGCTTGCCAGAATCGTAGTGATTGCAGCAGTCAAAGTGGTTTTGCCATGGTCAATGTGACCAATAGTACCAACGTTAACGTGAGGTTTGTCCCTCTTGAAGGTCTCTTTTGACATCGTTATCTGTTTTTAGTTGTGGATTTACAATTATTGTTTTTATTATTAAGTCTGTATCAGCAATTTCTTTGAAAATCGGTCATCCAATTCAGTTAGTTTGCTTTTTGTTCTAAGTTTTGAAAACCTGAAAGAAACATTAAATCAACAAAGAACTAAACTATAATTTAGAACTTCTGAGCCGTTAGTGAGAATCGAACTCACGACCTTCCCGCTAACAAGCGGGATGCTCTGCCACTGAGCTACAACACCTTTGTCTCTTTTCTTTTCGAGCCGTTAGTGAGAATCGAACTCACGACCTCTTCCCTACCAAGGAAGTGCTCTACCACTGAGCTACAACGGCGTAGTTCAATTAGCAGATCTTAGCTGTCAATTGGCAGTTGCCTTTTTACTGCGTCTAATCAATTTCACATGCCATTAAAAAGAGCGGGAGACGAGGCTCGAACTCGCCACCTATAGCTTGGAAGGCTATCGCTCTACCAAATGAGCTACTCCCGCTGGTAAATTTGATTTAAGCCAATTCAACTTTCCTTAATACCCTCAAACAAAGCTAACCCTTAATTAAAGAACTAATTAACAAAGAAAATTTGGAATCAACTTACCAAATTTCATAAAATCTGTGGGCAGAGGAGGATTCGAACCTCCGTACTCCGAAGAGAACAGATTTACAGTCTGTCGCCTTTAGCCACTCGGCCATCTGCCCATACATTAAATTCCCATCCCATATTAAATGGTTTCTGAATTTTGAGCCACCTGCCAGAATCGAACTGGCGACCTACTGATTACAAATCAGTTGCTCTACCAGCTGAGCTAAGGTGGCATAATCAACTTTCCTGAATAGGTATAATTGGCACAGGGCTTATAACTTGTTGTTAAATGGCCATAAAAAAAAGAACTACCCTATTTTTTGGGAAGGCAAAGGTAAAGGAATTTAAGAAATACAAAAATTTTGAAACGATTTTTTTTCCTTGTTCTCAGTGTGTTGTGAATAAACCTTGGGTTTGTACCTATTTAAGAAGACCCATTACCTTTAGCTTCTCTTTACAATGATTGCAAAACTTATCAGAATAATATAACCGAATACCGCCTTTTGGATCTTGCATTATACAATTTGCCTGTTCACAATGGTCCACTGAATAACTATGCCCCAACTCATGCATGCACAATGAAAACATTCGACCTACTAAGTGCTTTTTTCCGAATGCAGTCTTACCAGGACGAAAAATAGATACGATACATCTATCGCCTTGCAAATAGCTCAAGCCCATTATTCCCCAAGAAGCAATGTTGTGCAATTTAATTTCAATATCATGTTCTGTTATGCCGATGATTTTTGCATCAGCAATTGTCGTTTGCGCTTTCAAATAAAAAAGTAAGCTGTCGGCTTTGTAACGATGCCTGTAAGAATTATAAGCAAATTGAGGAAGTGGCCTGTTCTTCTTGATTAAAACATTCAAATTAGTAAACTCTTCCAATCTGGTCTTTAGCCTATACAATAAATTAACATCAACTTTCCCTATTTTTTGGATAATGATCGTTTGAATTCGTTCGGGAATATTTCGGCGAGAATGATTAGTGTTACAAAATGAAGAGCAGCTTAAAAAGAAAACTATTGTAATCTTATTCATACCTGGTAAACAATTATAAATTATAATACCAGGTTATTTGAATTGTAACCTTCCGATAAAAGTGGCTGTCGCAAAAGACGATAAAATCTCGCAAAGGCGCTATGACGCAGCGAAGAAAATATTGAAGATCAAGCGTTGCGACTTTGCGTCTTTGCGAGAAAAAATATTTAAAATACTTTTGACAACTTCTTTTTTAAGCGGCCTTCTTTTCTTTTTTTCTTTTTATTTGATTTATAACCGAAGCAAGTGCATCATCAAATGATTGTTCGAATGATTTTGATGATGATTTTACAAAAAACTCATGCCTCGGTACCCGAACTTTAATTTCCGCAATTTTATCTTTTATGGCATGTACCACATTATCCAACTTAAGGTATACTTCTACCTTGATAATGCGGTCATGAAAGGTATCCAGCCTTTCTAATTTGCGGTTAACATACTCAGTAAGCTTTCCATCAGCGTTAAATCGCACAGTTTGAATGTGAACGTTCATACTATCGCATTTTAATCAGTGAACAATAAAAAAAGAACTTTTAAAGAGTAGATTTTTAACCATCAAGTATTGTTTATTTATTTACCTTGAAGTTAACCTGCAAACCTGTTTATTCCAAATAATAAAGCATAAAGTTTACCGGTAATTCGATATTTTATTTATGCTGCTCTTTTGGATGAGCCATCTTATAAACTTCTTTTAATTTTTCAATGGTGTTATGAGTGTATATCTGGGTAGAGGCAAGGCTTGAATGGCCAAGGAGTTCCTTTACTGCATTCAAACTAGCTCCATGATTCGTAAGATGAGTAGCAAAGCTGTGCCTTAAAATGTGAGGACTTTTTTTCTCCAGCGTTTTAATCTCACTCAGGTATTTATTTACCAAGAGGTATGCATATTTAGGATACATCTTTTTACCTTTTTCTGTCACTAACAAGTAATCTTCTCTAGATTCAATTATTTCTTTTGAGGCTTTTTTATATTCACAAAGAAGATTCAACAAATCGCCTGATACGGGAACCACTCTTTCTTTATTTCCTTTGCCTAATATTTTAATCACTTTTTTACTGGCGTCAACATGTTTCTCTTTTAAATTAATTAATTCAGATAAACGCATGCCAGTGCAATAAAACAAATTAAGCAGCATTTTCGCATTCAAACCCTTCCAATCCTCTGTAAAACGAATTGAATGCAGTAGTGACTTAATATCTTTTTCTGTTACAATTACCGGAAGTCTTTTTCCGGCTTTGGGCGATAACACATTTCCCATAGGCGTTTGCTCCAGGAGACCAATCCTTACCTGGTATTTGAAAAAAGATTTTAGCGACGAGAGCTTACGGTTTATGCTTCTTGAAGTTAATTTTGCTTCTTTTAAAGATGCCAGCCAACTCCTGACAAACGAGGAGGAGATTTCATTAATGCTTAATTCTCCAAAATTAGTATTAAGATAGGTAAAAAATTGAATGAGGTCGTCGTGATACGATCGAACGGTATGTAGTGAATATCTTTTCTCAAACTTAAGAAAATCGATAAACTGTTGCAGTATTTGTTGAGTTCCGCTTCGCATAAAATTAAATAGCTGCAAAGTTATTGAAACTATGCAGCTATCAAATAATATAAGAAAGACTTAATTAACCTTCTATCTGACCTGTAAATATCTTCTGCTTGTATACCGCTTTAAGTACTTCTCCTCTCCTTTTTATAGATGGTTTTATAAAGGACTGGCGTTCCCTTAACTGAAGTAATATTTTCGCTTTCTCAAATTTTTTCTTGTACTTTTTGAGAGCTTTGTCAATATTTTCGCAATCTTTTGAATCTATAATTAGCATAAATTGATACCTCCTTTAGGTGCTTTTAAGGATTGCAAATATAATCGGGAATTTTGAAATAAGAAAATCGAACTACAAAAAAACCGAATTTTACCAGATGTTTACAGGAATTATAGAAACTATGGGGTTGGTTTCCAATATAACCTCCAAGGGAACAAACCTACAATTTACAGTTGAATCATTATTGGCACCAAAACTAAAGATTGATCAAAGCTTATCGCATGATGGCGCTTGTCTTACCATAGAATCGTCGAAAAACTCTTCTCATATCGTAACTGCGGTGAGGGAGACGCTCTCAAAAACGACTCTGGGCAGTTGGAAAACCGGGAAACTTATTAACCTTGAACAATGCCTGAAATTAGACAGCCGGCTTGATGGACACCTTGTTCAGGGACATATTGATACAACAGCCATATGTATTAATCGTAGAGAAGAAAACGGCAGTTGGATGTATAAGTTTAAATTTTCGGAAAATTTTGCCTCCTTAATAATAGAAAAAGGTTCTATTTGTTTAAATGGAATTAGCCTCACTGTTTTTGATGTTACGAAAAATGAATTCTCTATTGCTGTAATTCCTTACACCTATGAAAATACAAATTTAAAGATGCTTTTTGAAGGTGAACCGGTGAATATTGAATTTGATTTGATTGGAAAATACATTAACCGGCATTTGAAACTACCAACCAATTAATATTTTCTTATTTCATCCCATATTTTATCAGCAATTTTTTTATGGCCCGATTCTTTGAGATGAAGATCCAGTAAATAATAGTCATCCTTGTTAAGCACATCGCCCATCTCAATAAAATGAAGCCTATTATCAAATTTCGATTTATAAGGCGCGGTATTAGATAATTGCCCGGCTTCCGCTAAGAAAGGATTCTGCAAATGAGCATAACTATCCAGGAAAATAACTATAACATGTACCTTATTAAACGAAATACCTGAATGGTATAAGTTATCTATAAATACGGACGCATGAACTCTAACATCTTCTACAGATGTTTCTCTTATCGTTCTTACTTTAAAAATTGGCCAATAATTATTCACACACTTTTTTAAAAAAAGCTGACCTATAGAAAGAAAGTGTTTTCCTGGAAAATAATATCGGCCCCAGAGATAGCTTTGTTGAACCGAATCAAACGAATTTTTTGAAGAAGTGTTTAGGTTAAAATGATTTTCAACACTCATTTTATTCTCAGTATAGTCGTTAAGGCAATATTGAATTATGATGAACTTCACTTCTGAAGTATCCAATAACTGTAAGAGTTTGAGTTCACGGGCAGTTCCGTAAGAAGAAATTCCCGCATTCAAAACAACCAATCCTGCTTTTTTTTCGATTTGTTGCGCATACGACTTCCCTTGTTCGACACCCCATCCCATTGAATAGGAATCTCCCAAACAAATAATCACAGGTGATTTTAATGATTTTTCATCATCCCTTAAACCAAAAGAATTAATACTATAGTTGTTATTGAATTCGCGATTGGAGAAATTAAAATTATTGTTTGCCTTAAAACGATAAAACAAGCTACTGTCATGAACCATTTGATC
>JANNEK010000092.1:0-4817 GCA_031378605.1 Chitinophagaceae bacterium
CCACCTCCTCCTCCGCCACCTTGATCATTAAATTGATCCTGTTGATCCTGCTGGTCATCCGTCATTCTAATAGGCATAGAAAAGAGTTTTAGTTATGAATAAAAGTAAATAGATTTTGAATACCAAAATTAGGTTGTGCAAAAACTTATTATTGAATTGGCCATTACCCATTTTCCATTGTAAACGAAAGTCTGGCTTGCTATGCAAAAGCGGGGCTGAGATCAGAGATTCGATTGAAATCGAACACTACGATAGTTACCACAAAATGGTATTTAAAATCGGAAATCATATCCCTATCTTGGCATATAAAATTAATTAAACTAAAACTTATTCTATGGCAGTAAAGAAAAAGGCAGCTTCTAAAAAGCTTTCCAAAAAGAAAATAACAAAAGTTATTCCTTCAAAAATAGCCAATAAAAAAGCTGGCGCAAAAGCATTGTTACCTGCGCCCAAAGCACCCAGAAAACATCGTATATATATCGAAAGCTGTGCTTTTTTTCCGGGCAATAGCAGTGATGGTTATAAAGATCTTTTTCAATCGGGGCGGCATGCCGTAGTTACTAACAAGCCTTTATTTACTCCTATTGTATTACCGGTAGGGGCTATTCTAAAATCTATCAGTATACATTATACCAATTCAACCACTACAACGCCGATAGCATTCTTCCTCCGCAAACATGCCGACCGGCATAGCCCCTCCGGAGAAATAGAAATGTCGTTTATAAATATTCCTCCCGGTGTGTTACCGCCTGACAATTACCTAACGGTAACCGATACCTCTTTCCCTGATGCCGGTTTGATTAAAGATAAATTTCTTCATTACCTGGAAGTAAGTGGAACTGGAGATTATGGAGCTGGTGGAAAAATAACCGTTAGAGGAGTGAGTTTAGTATATACCTATTAATTATTAATAACGATGCCCATACATTATCTAAGTAGAGGTATGGGCATTATTATTCGAATAATAAAATTATAGTACTGTTAATTGCGAACGTAATAAATCTTCTAGCTCATCTCTTTTTCGAATAAGATGAAAAGAATTATTTATAACTAGTACTTCGGCTGGTTTATATCGGCTATTATAGTTCGATGCCATTTCGAAACAATAAGCACCGGCATTTCGAAATACGAGGTGATCATTCTCGCGTACTTCCGGAAGCATTCGGTCTTCTGCAAAAGTGTCGGTTTCACAAATATTTCCAACAACAGTATATTTTATTGGAACCCCGGTGGTGTTTGATATATTATCGATGGTATGATAAGCTCCATAAAACATGGGTCGTATTAAATGATTGAGACCACTGTTAACCCCCGCAAAAAGTATGGAGCCAGATTGCTTCAATACATTCACGGTAGTAATAAAATGACCCGCTTCACTTACCAAAAATTTTCCTGGCTCAAACCAAACCTGGAAACTTCTTTTATATTTTTCTTTAAACCCATCAAATGCAGTTTTTACTTTTTTTCCGAGCAGCTCAATATCTGTACCTTCTTCGCCGGGTTGATAAGGCACCTTAAAACCCCCTCCAAGATCAATCACTTCGAGTTCGGGAAAAGATTGCGCTACTTCTAACAACACTTCAATTCCTTTTGCAAATACTTCAACATCTTTAATTTCACTGCCTGTATGTATATGAAGCGTTCGTATGAAAATAGAATATTCTTTTACCAATTTCAGAACCTTGTCAATTTGTTCTAACGGAATACCAAACTTGCTGTTTGCATGGCCAGTTGATATTTTGAGATTGCCTCCCGCCATAATGTTCGGGCGTATCCGAATTCCTACCGGGTAGCTATGCCCAAATTTCTTTCCAAATTTCTCAAGATTCGATAAGCTGTCGATATTAATATTAACTCCCAGTTCAGCAGCACTTTCAATTTCACTGAAATGAACATTGTTAGAAGTATATAAAATATTACCCGGCTCAAATCCCGCATGTATTGCTAACCGTACTTCATTAATGGAACTGCAATCGATATTGCAACCGATGCTTTTTATATAACGCAATATGTTTAGGTTGGTAAGAGCCTTTGCTGCATAAAAGAACCGTACATCTGTACTTATAAATGCGTTTAGAAGGCGGTCGTATTGTTCCTTAATTTTCTCAGCATGGTACACGTACACTGGAGTACCAAAACTAGTTGCTATCTGCGATAAAACTTCATTAGAAAGTGGTGGAAGCATAAAGTGCGAAGATAAGTGATGAAGGGGACGTGGGATATATCAAAAAATAAAAAGTCCGGAAGAATAGGCCTTGTGTAAAGGATCTAATTCCGGATTGCTGTCAAAAAAAATATCCTCTAGTTGTTGGTTGAATCAGGTTCTTCATCGTCATTATCTTCTTTTTCTTCTCCTTTGTTCAATTCCTCGGATGGGTTCTCGTCGCGCAATAATGTTTCGTCATCGTTAATTTCCTCAACCAACAATTCACCTGTTTCTGTTACAACCAATGTTGAGGCAACAATATCTGCCGATTCTTCCTCCTCACTCAATATTTTTTCTTCAATCACTATTTCTGTTTCTTCCTGCATCATTGATTGATCGCCTCCCAGTGAAGTAGGATTAATAATTGATTCATCAAATATCTCTTTCAGTTTTGGCAAATCTTCCGAAGAATTAATACCGAAATAGTCCATAAAATTTTTAGAAGTAGCATACACCAGAGGGTGGCCGGGCAATTCTTCATTGCGTCCGGTTATTATTACAAGATCTTTTTCCAATAATTTTTGTACAGCATAATCACTGCTAACACCGCGGATGGCTTCTATTTCAGCTTTGGTTACCGGTTGTTTATAGGCGATGATCGACAACGTTTCTAAAGCTGCTGATGAAAGGCGCTTCAAAAATTTTTCACCATTAAGTTGAGCAATTGTTTTATGAAATTCTTTTTTAGTAAGAAATTGCCATCCGCCACCACTTTGCCTTACTTCGAATGGATAAAATTCCGATTGGTATTTTTCAACAATACCTTCAATGGATGATTCCACCTGATCCAAACTTATTTTATCTTCCATAAAACCAAAAGCGTTATTGATCAGATCAGTGATCTCTAAAGAAGTCAGCGATTTTTCACTGGCAAAAATAAGCGACTCAATATGCGGAATAAGATTAGATATTTCCATAGCCAAAAACTTTACGAACAATTATTTCCAGTTCTATTAAAAATTTGAATTACTTAGTTGTGGTTTGAGATGCATTTTATTCAGAATACATACACTTCTCGTTAAACAACACAACGAATGTACAATGAGGTAAACTAAATCGGGCTCCCAATTATTCACACCCTGTATGAATAACTTTATTTGTTTGAGGATAAGATCGAAAATCAAAAAAAATACTTGTATTCATTATTACTACCGAATCTCGCCCTGCCTATTAATAGCATAAATCTAGCCATTCAATGCTGCGGCCCCACTAACAATTTCAGTAAGTTCGGTGGTAATGGCAGCCTGGCGGGCCCTGTTGTAAGATAGTTTAAGCGCTTTTAATAATTCCTGCGCATTTTCAGTAGCCTTGTCCATAGAAGTCATTCGTGCCCCGTGTTCCGAAGCATTCGCATCCAGCACTGCTTTAAACAATTGGGTGTTTAGGATTTTAGGCATCAGTTCCGCAATCAGTGCCTCTTTGGAGGGTTCAAAAATAAAATCCATTTTTTGACCGCCGGCCTTTTTTGGCACTTTTGAAATTGGCAGAAACTGTTCTACCACAAAACGCTGTGTTGCCGCATTTTTAAACTCACTATATACCAATTCAACTTTATCGAACTCTTTGTTTTCAAAAGCCTTTACAGCCGCCCGCGCACATGCCTGTACGTTTTCGAAATTCAGATTCAGAAAAATATCTTTAAATGTGGCATCCACCGCATACTTATTTTTCACAAAATGTTCGTAGCCCTTTTTGCCAATAGTCCAGATGCTCACATTTCCTTTGGCAGCCTGTGATGAATATTTTTCTTTTATTGTTAATTTCGCGAGCTTAATAATATTCGCATTATAAGCCCCGCATAAACCACGATCGCTGGTAATAACTATGAATAACACTTTTTCAATCGTTCTTTCTTTAGAAAGATTGGATCCGGCTTCGCCGTCGCTGCCACTTACGATATTGCTAAGTACCTCCTGGAGTTTAATTGCATAAGGACGCATTTGAACAATACCATCCTGCGCCTTGCGCAATTTGGCAGCACTTACCATTTTCATTGCCTTGGTGATCTGTTGGGTATTTTGAACCGATTTGATCCTATTTCTAACCTCTTTTAACTGACCAGCCATAATTGAAGTTTTAGAGCTTTTAACGTTTAGGGTTAGTACTGTTTTTAAAAACCAAGAAACCCTCAAACAATTAATCGATTATTACGGCCGCAAAGGTAACCGAATGCACCCAAAATTCCAGAACGTTAAGGAAAAAATAGGCCGTTTATTTAACGATATCCAAATCCCTATGGCCCATTGGTTTCGTATAAAGTATAAACAAAAAGATGAGGGAGGTTTTTATTACCGGTGGTACCGGGTATATTGGCACCAGGTTAATAAAAGGCTTACAGCAACTGGGCGGCTACCGAATTAGTGCTGTTGTCAGAAAAACATCAGCCAATAAATTGCCAGTCGGATGTGAGGTGATTGTAGCGGATGCCCTCAACGCTGAGACCTATAAACATTTAATTCCTAGAAATTCAATTTTCATTCACCTGGTAGGTGTACCCCATCCTTCGCCCTCAAAAAAAGAGAAATTTAAAAGCATCGACCTTCGATCGATTGAATATGCATGCAAAGCTGCCTTGTTTGCCGGCGTTTCACATTTTATTTATATTTGTTTG
>JANNEK010000298.1:0-2444 GCA_031378605.1 Chitinophagaceae bacterium
GTTGTGTAAAATTTGAATAAATAAATTCAACTATTTTATCAGTAATGCAATTGAAGATATAAAGTGCGCCAAAGGTTAATATCAAGACGGTTACTATCAGTCAATAGCCCATTGAAAATATTAAGAGGTAAAAGCCCTGCACCATATTCTTCCAGGTAACCCGTAGGCACCTGGCTTTTATCAATATTCTGAAAAATACTATTCAGTTTAGTGCGTAGTGCGTCCGTTTGCGCAAATAAAAATATAGGCATGAACATACCGGCCAGCAATAAACTGACTTTTTGAAGGAATTTCATAAGCAGTAGTTTTATTTTAAAATTTAATATCAAACCGTCCTTCTGTTATCCTGATTGTATCACAACCAGGTTTAGCTAAAGAAAATTCAAATATTCCTGCAATGATTCGGTTTTGGGTATCAAATTTTGTAATGGTCAATAAACTTTTGTGGCCAAACAAGGTATCTTGATGGTAATAAATACAATTTCTATTAAAATCCGAATATTGAGATCCTCTACCATCTATTACATTCAAAGAATAGGTACCAACGCTAAAAAAATTATCTATTGCCATTGAGAAACCAGTGAATTTATCACCTTCTGATTTGTCATACCGAACCCCACTAATATTAAAAGTCCCGTTCCTGTAGGCTGGGTCATACCACCAACTCAAATTTGGCTGGCCATTTCCAAGTTTGCCTTTAGGCAACCATAGTTTACCATTCACTAAAAAACCACAGGTGTTTTTTCCTTCCTGTGTGGCAGCGGGTAATTGTTCAACAGGTGGTTGAGGCAAATTAATTTTTTGCTTTTTACAATACGCGAAAACAAGCATACAAAAAATAAGAAGATAACAATGATGGAAGGGCTTCATAAAAAAGGCTTTTTTCTATTACAGGAAATAATAAAATTCGGTATCCCTTATCCTATTCAATGACTGCAATTTTTATAACCAGCATTCATTTTACATCTAACAATAAAACTATTGTAATAAGAGACTACGTTTTCGGTTAACCAAGTTAATATTACCATCTTTAAGTTTAGCACATTTCAGCATACAGCTTCTTTTTTATAGTAAGATCATTGATTTTCAACCGATAAATTTTTTTATAGAAATGTTTGGCAGGTCATTGCCGGCAACTGAACCTGTATCTTAGCGGTAGAAATATCCGTATAGGTGGCCCGGAAAGCATCAATACCAGCCAACGCATTACTATCGGTAAGCAACCCCTTAAAACAATGAATGGGTATCGGTTCTGCACCATATTCTTTCAAATATCCAGTGGGCACCTGGCTTTTATCAATATTCTGAAAAATACTATTCAGTTTAATGCGTAGTGCGTCCGTTTGCGCAAATAAAAATATAGGCAAGAACATACCGGCCAGCAATAAACTGACTTTTTGAAGGAATTTCATAAGCAGTAGTTTTAGTTTATAGTTTTATATCAAAGCGCCCTTCTGTTATCCTGATCGTATCGCATCCAGGCTTTACCATCGAAAATTGAAAAGTACCAGCTATGATTCTGTTCTGTAGGTCAAACTTTGTAATATTAATATAGCTGTTATGGCCGGGCAATGTATCGTGGGTGTAGTAAGTACAATTTTTGTAATAATTACTATACATAGCTCCCCCAGCTGCTGTCTTATTAAGCATATATACACCCGTAGTTGTACAATTAGAAATTCCAATCACAAAACTTGTAAACAGACTATCGTCTGGTTTTTCATACCGATACCCATTAATATTAAAAGTTCCGTTCCTGTACCCTGCATCGTACCACCATGTTAAGTTAGGTGACCCATTGCCTCTTTTCCCTTTAGGCAACCATAGTTTACCATTCACTAAAAAACCACAGGTGTTTTTTCCTTCCTGTGTGGCAGCGGGTAGTTGCTCAACCGGTGGTTGTGGTAAAATAATTTTTTGCTTTTTACAATAAGCAAAAACAAGCATACAAAAAATAAGAAGAGAATAATGATTGAAGGGCTTCATAAAAAAGATTTTTACCATTACCTGAAATAATAAAATTCAGTACACCTTATTATATACAATGGCTGCAATTATGATAAACAGCATTTATTAAAATCTAACAATTAAACCTATTGTAATAAGATAATACATTTTCGGTTAACCCAGGTAATATTATCATAATTAAGTTTAGCACATTTCAGCATATAGTTTCTTTTTTATAGTAAGGTCACTGATTTTCAACTGATAGGTTTATTATAGAAAGATTAGTTCGGTCATTCCAAGTACTGAACTTGTATCTTAGCGGTAGAGATATCCGTATAGGTAGCTCGAAAAGCATCAATATCAGCCACCGCATTACTATCGATAAGCAACCCCTTAAAACAATGAATTGGCATCAGCTCCGCACCATACTCTTTCAAATATCCGGTAGGTACTTGCGTTTTATCAACATACTGGAAAATAGAATCTAATTTTAAACG
>JANNEK010000299.1:0-13125 GCA_031378605.1 Chitinophagaceae bacterium
TGAGAGGATAGGTAAAAAATATGTGTATCCAGGTTCACTTCCTAATCCAGGGAACAGGACAAATGTAGGTTTCCTAATAGGTCAACAATACAATTTGACGACTGATGCTCCGTTGACAACCAGACAATCTAATCCACTAGCCTTTACCAGAGCGGTGGCAATCAGGGAAACTAATGCTAATACCCTTGAATTAACAGGTATCCGGGTAACAAAATATCCTTACGATTATGCCACTTCTGCTGATCAAACAAATAATGACTGGGTTCTTTTCAGGTATGCGGATGTGTTACTCATGAAAGCTGAAGCAATGCTCAAAACTGGTAATGCTACTGGCGCGCGTGATTTGATAAATACTGGATTGCGTGCTAAGCGCGGCGCGGCTAATCTAACTACACTTGATGATAATGAGTTATTAAGTGAAAGAGGTCGGGAGTTATACTGGGAAGGTTGGAGAAGGAATGATCTGATCAGGTTTGGTAAATTTTTGCTGCCTTGGCAGGAAAAACCTACTGATGATCCAAAAAATGTTTTTTTCCCTATACCTAATAATCAATTAGCTGTTAACCCAAACCTTACTCAAAATCCTGGTTATAATAAGTAAGCGTTAACGTATATTTTTGCAAAAGGGTTATATTTTTATAACCCTTTTGTTTTTGAATGACTCTTAAATAGTGTAACAATGATTCGGGAACAATCGCGATGAGTCTACAATAACTTCTATAAGATGAGATGTGGCATGCAACAAATTCTTAAAATAGCAATACCTATATGTTTCTTGCTAGTCGCATGTAATCAAGAAAGAAAGTCTCCTGCACTTTTTGAATTAATGGAACAAACCGGGATTAGTTTTACTAACACCGTTACGAATAATAAAGACTTTAATATTTTCAGCTATCGTAATTTTTACAACGGAGGCGGTGCTGCCATCGGAGATATTAATAATGATGGATTAGCCGATGTATTTTTTACCGCTAATATGAGCAGTAATAAATTATACCTCAATAAAGGTAACTGGCAGTTTGAAGATATTTCTGAAATAGCTCAAGTAACCGGAAAAAATCAATGGAATACCGGGGTGGTAATGGTAGACATCAACAACGACGGCTGGCTGGATATTTATGTTTGCAATGCCGGCTATATGAACAGGCATATTCCGGAAAATAAACTATACATCAATAATAAAGATTTGACTTTTACAGAGGAAGCAGACGCTTATGGGTTAACTAATAGAGGCGGATACGCTACGCACGCGGCTTTTTTTGATTATGATCTCGATGGCGATCTTGATGTATTTATTATCAATAATAGTTTTATACCGGTTAACACACTGAATTATGCTAACAAAAGGGAATTACGGGCAAAGGACTGGCCAGTGGAAGATTTTCTGAAAGGTGGAGGAGATCGCTTTCTGCGAAATGACAGCGGGAAATTTACCGACTTCAGTGAACAGGCCGACATACACGGAAGCCTCATCAGTTTTGGTTTAGGTGTTACGGTAGGTGATGTAAACGGAGATCATTATCCGGATGTATATGTGTCTAATGATTTTTTTGAAAGGGACTATCTCTATATCAATCAAAGAAACGGAAAATTTAAAGATGAGATCGAAGATCGCGTACAGCATCTCAGCCATTCTTCTATGGGAGCGGATATGGCCGACGTAAATAATGATGGTTACCCTGATCTGTTTGTAACCGAAATGCTTCCCGATAACGATTACCGGTTAAAAACTACTACTTCTTTTGAGAACACCGATGTACAGCGGCTGAAGGTAAAATCAGGATTCTACTATCAGTTTATGCAAAACACGTTGCAGGTAAACGGAAAGAACGGAAAATTCCTGGAGACTGCTTACTACAGTGGTGTGGCTGCTTCCGACTGGAGTTGGGGTGGGTTGATCTTTGATGCGGACAACGATGGTCTCTCAGATATTTATGTTTGTAACGGTATTTACCACGATGTTACCAATCAGGACTTCATTGATTTTTTTGCGAATGATGTTATTCAAAAAATGATGATGACCGGCGAAAGAGAACAGGTAGACGATATTATTAGTAAAATGCCCTCGATACCCATTCCCAATAAAGCGTTTCGGAATTTGGGAAATTTGAAATTCGCAGACTCGGGAATGCAATGGGGATTTACAAAACCCTCCTTTTCTAACGGTGCCGCTTACGGTGACCTGGATAATGATGGCGACTTAGACCTGGTAGTTAATAATGTAAACCAACCGGCTTTTGTTTATAAAAACAATAGCCGCGAACAAAATAAAAATAATTATATCGCCATAACGCTAAAAGGCAAAAGCCCGAATACCTATGCAGTAGGTAGTGTACTGAAAATTTACCAGGGTGATCAGGTGCTTACCCGCGAACTCGTTCCCAGCCGCGGCTTTCAATCTTCAGTAGACTATAAAATAATTGCCGGCCTTGGGAAAAAAATAGCAGACTCAGTGGTAATCACATGGCCTGACCAAACCTTTACCAAACTTGTTAAACCTGCAATTAATGAAGTACATGAAATTCGCCAGGGCAAAGAATCAAATAGTATTACGGCCTTGATTTCTTCGAACGCAATAACTCTCCTGCAACCTGTACAGCAAAACTTTGATAAGCATACCGAAGACGATTTTATTGATTCGTATTACGATCGGAATATACCCCTTATGATTTCGCGCGAAGGACCTCACATTGCACATGGCGATGTAAATGGTGATGGTTTAGAGGATATTTATGTAGGAGGGGCGCGTAAGCAAAGCGGACAGTTATATTTACAAACCAATTCCGGTTTTCAGAAGAAACCGGTATCCACTTTTGAAAGGTTCGCTGAATACGAAGATGTAGCTACTATTTTTTTTGATTGTGATAAAGATGGGGACCTCGACCTTTTTGTTGGATCGGGCGGAAATAACCGCGATGCGGGTAGCCCGGAAATGCAAAATCGTTTATACCGAAATGATAGTAAAGGAAATTTTGAATACGATAGTACTTCGTTACCCAAAAGCGGGGTTAACTGTGCAGTGGTGGCCGCTAATGATTTTGATGAGGATGGCGATATAGATTTATTTGTTGGTAGCCGTAGTGTCCCGTTGAATTATGGCCCCGCACCACAAAGTTTTTTATTACAAAACAACGGGAATGGAAAATTTACTGATGCTACAAAATCTATCTGCCCCGCCCTGGAAAATATTGGATTGTTAACAGGAGCAGTGTGGGTTAATGTGAGTGGCGATAAAAAGAAAGAACTGGTTGTAGTGGGTGAGTGGATGACACCGCGGGCATTCACGTTCGTTGCTAATCGCATGGAAGAAGTAAAAACATCTTTAAATACGATTTACGGTTGGTGGCAAACCGTTGCAGTTGCCGATTTGGATGGAGATGGTGACGAAGACCTGGTATTGGGAAATATAGGAGAGAATTTTTATCTGCACCCCGATGAAAAAAAACCGGTTAAACTATGGATGAATGATTTTGATAAAAATGGATCAGTAGAAAAAATCATTACGCGTACTATAGAAGGACAAGATATGCCGGTATTTTTAAAAAGAGATATTACCGAACAGGTTGTTTCTTTAAAAAAACAAAATCTAAAATACGAAGACTTCGGAAAAAAATCAATTCAGGAGTTGTTCGACCCGGAAATAATAAAAACCTGTGTAGTGGGAACATTTAATTATACCAGTAGCTGTATCGCATTGAACGAAGGCGAAGGAAAATTTTCTTTAAAAGCGTTACCAATGTTGATGCAATTGTCATCTGTAAATGCCCTGTTATGCACCGATATTAATGGCGACGGGCTTACTGATATAATTGCCGGAGGTAACCGTTTTGATCTTTTACCTCAGTTTGGCCGCCTGGATGCCAGCTACGGTCATGTATTACTGAATAAGGGAAAAGCAATTTTCGAAGAATTGCCTTCGGACAAATCGGGATTATTGTTGAACGGGCAAGTGAGAGACATGGCTGAAATAAAAAGAAAAAACGAGCAGTATTTGCTGGTTTTGCTGAATAATGATTACCCCATATTGTATAAAATGCCAGCTAAACCATCTGCCGACAAGGGTACAAAACAGTAGAAGTTTGATACTAAGGATATGAAGTACATAACAAGCCTTTGTTCAATATCATACTGCACAAAAGTGGTATCGCATTTGCGGTTAGTCCAGGGGGTTGCTCCGTATTATCAACGCAATCGTATTAATAAGGGTACTGGCAGGCACATGCTTTTGTATATCTTTTTCTTCCTGTTAGTTGTGTCGGCTTGTAATTCGGATAGTATAAAACCTGCACAGGAAACGCTGTTTAAAGTATTGGATGAAAAAGAAACAGGCATCAGATTTTCTAATACGCTTACTCCTACGCCTGATTTCAATATGTTTAAGTATATGTATTTTTATAATGGTGCTGGTGTCGGTGCCGGAGATTTTAATAACGATGGGTTAATCGATCTTTTTTTCGCGTCGAATCAGCAGCAAAACAAATTATACCAGAATACAGGCAATCTAACTTTTAAAGATATCACAATAGCAGCCGGCATTCCGCAAGATAGCGGATGGAGTACCGGCGTATCCGTAGTAGATGTAAATAATGACGGCTGGCTCGATATGTATATATGCCGTGTAGGAAATTATGAATCATTAAAAAGCCGTAACCAATTATTGATTAACCAGGGGGCGGATAAAAACGGCGATGTTCATTTTATAGACAACGCAAAAAAATATGGACTGGATTTTTCAGGATTTAGTACACAGGCCGCATTCTTTGATTATGATTTGGATGGTGATCTTGATATGTACCTGATGAATCATTCTTTGCGCTTCAACGGCACTTTTTCGAGGCGCAGTACTTATTTTAATACCTACGATTCTTTATCCGGAGATCGTTTTTACCGGAATGACGGCAATCGGTTTAAAGAGGTTACAAAAAATACCGGTATCAACAGTTCAATTATTGGATATGGTTTGGGCATTGCGATAGCGGATATAAACCTGGACGGCTACCCGGATATTTATATTGGAAATGATCTTCATGAAAACGATTATCTCTATATTAACCGGCGAAACGGATCATTTACAGAAGAACTAACCAGCCACGTTATGCATACCAGCCAGTTTTCAATGGGAGTAGATGTGGCTGATATAAACAATGATGCCTGGCCGGAAATTATTTCAATGGACATGATGCCATCTGACCCATATATTTTAAAAAGGTCATTAGGCGAAGATGCCTACGATGTCTTTAACGCTAAAATACAGTATGGATATTATTATCAGTATTCCCGGAATAATCTTCAACTCAACCGGCGTAATGGAATGTTTAGTGAAGTGGGGATGTTTGCCGGTGTATATGCTACCGACTGGAGCTGGGCACCCCTATGGATAGATTTTGATAACGATGGGTTGAAAGATCTGTTTATTTCAAATGGAATCCCTAAACGACTTAATGATATTGATTACATTAATTATTTTTCAAATGATGAATTGCAGCAAAAGATAAGAAGCAATAACCTGGAAGATAAGGATATGTTGCTTATTAATAAATTTCCGGAAATAAAATTGCCCAATAAGTTTTACCGGAACACCGGCGCGATTTCTTTTGATGATATGGAGAGCCAAATCGAAAATAATAAGACAACATTTTCAAATGGTGCTGCATATGCCGACCTCGACAACGACGGCGATCTTGATATTGTAGTAAATAATATTGACGCGCCAGTATTAATTTACCAAAATAAAAGCAATGATAAAAAGAACCAGCCATATTTGAAGCTTCATCTTAAAGGACCCGCAAACAATACAAATGCTATTGGTGCAAAGCTGTTGGTATTTGAGGGTACGGAAGTCAGAACATACGAAAAGTTTTCCGTGCATGGGTTTCAATCCTCCATAGAAATACCCTTACACATTGGCCTGGTGAATACAAAGGTGGATTCAATGTTATTGGTATGGCCAGATAATAGTTACCAGTCAATCATACTTGCACCAGGTAAATTTAATATGGAAGTAATTTATAAAACCGGGTTACCTGCTTTTAATTACCGGGTACTTACGGATCGTTTATCAAATACCACAAGGCCGTTCACGGATATTACACTACAAACCCAGTTGTTGTATAAGCACATTGAAAATCCTTTTGTAGAATTTGACCGCGAGCCGTTGATTCCTTATATGGTATCTAAGGAGGGACCAGCACTTGCGATTGGGGACGCGAATGGAGACGGGCTCGATGATGTGTTTATCGGATCGTCTAAAGAAAATAAACCGGCCATCTTTTTTCAGAGAGCAAATGGAACTTTTTACCGAACAATGCAACCATCACTTGATGCGGATAGTATGTATGAAGAAACCGATGCCAGTTGGATCGATGTTAATAACGATCGCTTTATTGATCTGGTAATTGCAAGCGGGGGAAATGAATATTATGGAGATGATGAACACCTTACTCCCCGTATTTTTCTAAATAATGGTAAAGGAAATTTTTTAAAGAAGAAAGAGGCGTTTGGTAAACTTTTTTTAACGGCCTCCTGTGTACTACCTTACGATTTTACAGGAGATGGATTCGTGGATCTTTTTGTTGGCGGAAGAGCAGTGCCATGGGAATATGGGCAGGTGCCACAATCTTATTTGCTGGCCAATGATAAGTCCGGAGGTTTTAAAGATGTTACTTCCAAGTTCGGAAAGGAGATCAGTAATATCGGATTTGTTACCAGTGGTTGTTGGATTGATATGGACAAAGATGGCGATAAGGACCTGGTGATTTCATTGGAATGGGGAGGTATTGCTGCTTTTGTAAACGATAAGAGCGCATTTACAAAAAAGATGATGACAGATAAAAAAGGCTGGTGGAACTTTACCCTACCCTGCGATGTGGATGGCGATGGTGATATTGACTGGATTGCAGGCAACCTGGGACTGAACAGCCGCCTGAAAGCTTCAGATAAAGAACCGGTACGTTTATATTATTATGATTTTGATGGTAACGATAAAAAAGAACAGATTCTTACCTACTACCTGCATGGGAAAGAAATTCCGGTTGCCAATAAAGAAGAATTACAAAAGCAATTACCCGGTTTGAAAAAGAAATTTTTGTATGCGGAAGATTTTGCAAAAGCATCTTTGAAGGAATTGTTAGGTGCTGATATACTCGGTAAAGCGGAGGTGCTGACAGCGGATTATTTTTCGAATGCAATCCTGATTAATGAAGGTAATTATAAGTTTACGGTAAAAGCATTGCCCTGGCAGGCACAGCTTACTCCTTTTAAAGATGCAATAGCGGTAAATGCCAATAGCGACAGTTTGCCCGATATTTTATTATTGGGAAATTTTTACGAGAATAATATACAAATGGGGCGAAATGATGCGGATTTTGGATCTGTATTAATCAATAAAGGAGGCGGACAATTCGATTACGAATTGGTAAATGGGTTAGTAATAAAAGGCCAGGTGCGCCATGTTAAAAAAATTACGGCGGGTAAGGAAGAAGCGTTTATTCTTGCAAAGAATAACGACAGCCTGCAGGTAATTCGTTTTAAAAAATGATTTGTACTTTCTTTTTAGAAAACGGGATAATAAACCCGTGTTACCCACTTGCTGGTATCTGGTTCTATCGTTCTATTGGTTATCAACGACGCAAAAGGTATAGCCGGTGAAGTAAGGCGCTGATCTTGCTTATAGTTTTCCAATTGTTCAATAGCTGCTGCAACTGCAGCAGGCCCGCCTTTTACTTCACCCCAGATAAGATTACCCATAACCATTCTCTTTAACTCAATATCCCCTTTTCCATTCAATAACCGGTTGGTAGGTATGGCAACCATAATATGGTACCCGTTACTATCGGCTTGCTGAATATTTAACATTGGAGAATTAGTTTCCGTTGCATTTTCCGATTTGATATATGTTTTTAATTTCTCTATCAAACCATATATTTCAAGTGTGGAAGGATAATGAGAAAAAATGCCACGGGTGGATACAAGAACGGTATCAGTTACTTTAGCCCTTTCGATAAACATTCCGTATATATTATCCTGTTTTTCTACAAACTTTTTGAGACTGTTTAGAATGGTTGCCATATCTCCCTTTAGTTTATCCGTAGTAAAATAATAGCGGATTCTTTTAAAAGGGTTAGATCCGCGATTAATCTGTATGCTCCATTCCAGCACTGTTGAATCAATTGTTTTTGACGCTACCAATATTCTTCCTTCTAAAGTTGAATCCTTTTGTTGCGTAATGGTTTCAATTACATTCATAGATCCTCTGCCAGCACTGTAGTTGTTTCCGTTATATTCGAAAGACGCAGCATGGCTGGTACTAAGTACGGGCCACCACTTACTCCATTCATTTTGATTGGCCAGAAACCTGTAGGTACCCGCAGCAGGCGCCTTCATGCTCACGCTCTTGACAAGAGTTACAGAAGAAGGCAGAAAAAAAAGGAACCAGCCAAGTAGGATAGCCAGCAACAATAGAAGAAGGCCGAATATTTTTTTCATAAAGAACCGTTGATTACAGAAGGATTACAAAGTTAAATAGAAGCAGGTGTTTATTGAATGTTTTGCTGCTGTTTAATGATGAAAAGAATTAGTTCCTCCAGCGAAACTTCTATCCTGGATAATGCATCGGTAATATCATCGCGATTTACCTGTGCGGCGAAAGAAAGCGTTTTGAGTTTTTTCTGGATGCTCTTTACATCCATTCCTTCATAACGGGTAGGTCGAATTAATGCAGCAGCATGTATAAATCCTGAGAGTTCATCAAAAGCATAAATCATTTTATCCATATTATTTTCTGGTTCTACACCAAAATACCGCGGACCGTGAGATGCGATACAATGAATAACTTCAGGATCAATATTTCTTCTTTCTAATTCTTCTATAATTATTCTGCAATGATTATCTGGTTGTTTTTCCCAATCGGCATCGTGCAATAAGCCTGCTAATTCCCACTTAAGGGCTGTTTGCTCATCGGCATTTTCTTTCTCGATCGCCCATGCTTTCATCACTGCTGCAACTTGCTTCATATGTAAGCGGAGCCGTTCATTAGGCACCCATTCATTTAATAATTTATTGGCTTTATCGATGGGCATTAGATTGCCGGCATTTGACGGGTCGCCAAAAATGTTTCGGCCAAGTAAGTGGATAGACATTATTAATTACTTGTTTTATTTCATGCAAGATAAAATAGCAACATGAAAAAACAGATCTGTATTTTAGTTAACCCACTTGGTTAATTTAATATGATCTCCGAATCGAATACATCGCGTGAACATGGCAACTAATAGTCGGATAGATTTTGATGGCTTTTTAATATATAAGAATAGCCTGTTAATGGGTCGATGAAAATTTTAGAGCAAAATTTTTATTGTATTTCAACTGTTTATAAGGGTACGATAAAAAATTATGGATAGAATGTTTGGCCGATTGGCCAGGTTGGGCTTATCTTCGCGACCCTTTTAACAATCGATAAAATTCATCGATTGCTATTTCGGAAACAGGAGAGCGGGATGGCGCGGCTGTTTAAATTTTTAACCGGCTATTGGATTAGATTATAGTTTGTATCTGATAGCCCAAAGCATATTAAATGAGTAAGTTACATTTTGTTACAAAACATGCTAACGCGGCTACCGTTAAACACAACTGGTATGTTGTAGACGGTACCAATCAAACCGTTGGACGTATGTGCGCCAGAATCGCTTCTGTTCTTCGGGGAAAGAATAAAGCGTATTACACGCCACATGTTGATTGCGGAGATTATGTAATTATTATTAACGCCGATAAGGTTCGCTTTACCGGTAATAAATTGGATGAGAAGGAATATCTAACGTTCTCTGGTTATCCGGGTGGTCAAAAAACAGAAATCGCGAAAGATTTACTTAAGCGCAGGCCCGATGCATTACTGGAAAGAGCAGTTAGAGGAATGCTTCCCAAAAATCGCCTCGGCCGGAAAATGATTAAAAAATTATTTGTGTATGCGGGAAGCGAACACCAGCATACTGCTCAACAACCAAAAGAATTAAAATTCTAATCCTCCACCAGGTCTAACTGTTTTTCCGGAAAGACCTCAAAAGGATGTAATTAAACATTAAACTGCTGGTAACCCCGAGGGATCAGCGTAAAGCTTAAAAAAATGGAAAAGCAAAAAAATGGTGTTGGTCGTCGTAAAGAAGCAGTGACCAGAGTGTTTCTTACCAAAGGAACAGGAAAGATTACTGTAAACGATAAAGACTATAAGGCCTATTTCTCCCTTGTGTATTTACAGAACCAGGTAGAGTTGCCGCTCAAAACTGTTCAGTCGTTGGATAAGTTTGATATTAAAATAAATGCAACCGGAGGTGGTATGAAAGGACAGGCAGAAGCTGCTAAATTAGGAATTGGAAGAACGCTTGTAGAATTAAATCCTGAATGGCGTCCTTCACTTAAAGCAGCAGGTGTGCTTAAACGTGACCCCCGTTCTGTTGAGCGTAAGAAATTTGGTCATAAAAAAGCCCGTAAGAGCTTCCAGTTCTCTAAACGATAATAAACTTAAAGAATTTTCAACTGCAGGTTTTGATCAGTCAGGCATGTTTCCTCTCTTTCAAAGCAAAAGGCACACGGTAATAAATTATAAACTATTCATAAATAGAAATAATGGAAAACAACCCTTCTCTTCAGCAACAACTCTTAGATGCCGGTGTACATTTTGGACACTTGCGCAAGAAGTGGAATCCAAAAATGTTGCCTTATATTTTCGCAGAAAAAAAAGGTATTCATATCATTGATTTAAACAGAACTACCGAAAGCCTGCAGGAAGCAGCGGCTGCTTTAAAGCAAATGGCACGTAGCGGAAAGAAAATAATGTTTGTTGGTACTAAGAAACAGGCAAAAGAAATTGTTACAGAATGTGCCCGCAGAGTAAATATGCCTTTCGCTACTGAAAGATGGTTAGGTGGTATGCTTACCAATTTCAATACCGTTCGTAAGAGCGTAAAGAAAATGTTGAATATTGACAAGATGTTAAACGACGGAAGCGCAGACAGTTTAACAAAGAAAGAACGTTTAACGCTTGGTCGTGACCGTGATAAATTAGATAAGGTATTGGGTGGTATTTCTCAATTGGGCAGGGTACCCGCTGCATTATTTATTATCGACATTGGACACGAGCATATAGCCCTTTCGGAAGCAAGGCGTTTAGGAATTGTAACCTTTGGTATGGTAGATACCAATTGCGATCCAAATAAAGTAGACTTTGCGATTCCTGCAAATGATGATGCAACAAAATCTATTGCAATTATTACTCAGTATATCACGGCTGCTATTGCAGAAGGATTAGCTGAAAGACAGGCTGCAAAAGATGAAGAAGTAGAAGATAGTGGAGATGATGATAAGGAAAAGAAAGCTGCTCGTTTACAAGCCGAAGCTGAAGCAGAAGGTGGCCGTGGTGGAAGAGGAGCTGGTGGTAATCGTGGAGCCGGACCAGGCGGCCCTCAAAAACGTCGTATACCCGGTGGCGCGAGTCGCAGACCGTCAGGTGGCGGTGGAAGATAAGAGAATAGTTGGTCATGTGAATTCAGTAGAATTGCACGACATACTATTACTCTTAGCTGATTTCATTTAACTTTTACTTTTTAATTCTAATGCTCATGTCTACTGTAACAATTTCAGCGGCTGATATTAATAAATTGCGTCAGGCAACTGGCGCTGGTATGATGGATTGCCGTAAGGCACTTACAGAATCGAATGGCGATTTTGAAGCCGCCATTGATTGGCTTCGTAAAAAAGGCGCTAAGGTAGCGGCTTTACGGGGTGATCGGGAAGCTAAAGAAGGTGTAGTAATAGCAAAAACAACTTCCGATTTCAAAACAGGAATTGCTGTATGTGTTAGTTGTGAAACAGATTTTGTGAGTAAGAATGCAGACTTTGTAGTTTTTGCCCAAAGTATTGCTGATGCCGCTATTGCTAATAATGTGAAAAGTATTGAGGAGTTAAATAATGCTATGATTAACGGTGCAAAGATTTCGGATCTGGTAAATGATAAATTGGCTTCTATTGGAGAAAAAATTGGCATAACTAAATTAGAAAGAATAGATGCCGCTTATGTTGCATCGTACATTCACGGGGCAAATCGCATAGGCGTGTTAGTGGGTATGAATAAAGAAGCCGCAGACGCTGGTAAGGATGTTGCAATGCAAATTGCTGCAATGAACCCGCTGGCAGTTGATGCTTCTTCTGTTCCGGCCTCAACAGTAGAAAGAGAAAGAGCTATAGTAACCGAGCAAATACAGGCAGATCCAAAAATGGCGGGTAAGCCGGCAGAAATGATTGCTAAGATTGCTGAAGGTAAATTGAATTCATTTTTTAAAGAAAGCACATTAACCAGCCAGGCTTTTGTGAAAGACAGTAGTAAAACGGTGGGAGAACATTTAAAAGCTGCAGGTGATATTATCGTAACTGAATTTAAAAGAGTTGCGTTAGGATAAATAAATTATTGTCGTAATAATAAAGGGGAATATCGAGCGATGTTCCCCTTTTATTTTACCAGCACTTTTTAATCCTGTTTATAAAGATTGTTTCTGTTGCTTAAAGAATTTACGTAATGGAGGGCATCCAGATTTTGCCAACCATTAATACTGTATTCAAAAATGCGTTTATGCGTATAAAAATCAATTATGTTATTTATAATTCGATTTTTTTAATTAGTAAGCTCCATACTTTATATTGACATTTATACAATATTTTTTTAAAGAGGCTATAGATAGCAATATCATAGTATGTACCTCTGTCATATATTTACTTGGTTATGTACCTATTTGCCTGAATTAATCTCAAAACCTTTTGTTTATACTAGTGTTACCTTAAATCTACTATACCATAATTATTTTTTATGCAAAGAGATTCAGAACTTTCTTTTTAAAACCTTCTTATTAAAAAGGTATTGCCGCTAAGGCGCGAAGTTGTTTTACGAAGTAGATCTATTTTTTTGCGTGGATGTATTTACGTCAATTTATTCGTACCATAATACAGGAACAGTTTTTTATAAAAAAGATATGATGCTATTAATTTTGCTATCACCAACCCTGGGTTGAGCGCCTCAGCCGGTTCGTGCCCAACGAAGTTGGGATGCGTAAGCAAGAAGCGGGTGCAGCGCGATGCCCAGGG
>JANNEK010000136.1:0-2417 GCA_031378605.1 Chitinophagaceae bacterium
ACACCTATTGAATTACTAGACCGGCTATATGTTGCCACTATATTCAGGTACCACCCGCCCCCGGGTCCAATGCCTTCATCTATATATGCGGCATACAAACCGGGTTGGCCCCAACCACTTTTAGGTATAAATACTTTTCCATCTACTTTGCATCCAAAAGTACCAGCACCTATTGTTGTTTCAGGTGGCAATTGAGGTTCTGCATCTCCTTTCCGGCAAAGTGAGTTGGTAAATAAAAAAAGAAGAAAGAACCCTCCAAAAAACATTCGCGTCTTTTTCATAAAAAACTGTTTACTTAAATTTAGTTCTTTTTCGGTTATAGGTTTGTTATAGTATCAATAAATAGTTTCGCACATTTTTGTTTGCTGCCTTTTTATTTATTAAGATCATTGATTATCAACTTAATGATTTTTTATAAAGATATTTGGCAGGTCATTGCGGGTTATTGTTTTTTTAATTACCGGGCTTGCTTTTAATTGTCCACTACCTTTTTTACATAGCTTCGGTATTTTGTATCAATACTTGCATAAGTATGGGAAACAACTTTTTGTGAGAAACCAAAAAAAGATATAGTACATAGTAAAAGTATATTAAGTAATTTTTTCACAAGCAAAGTTTATACTGCTTAGTAAAATATATCAAAACGGCCCTCTGTAATTTCAACTTTTTGCCCGGAAGCATTCATCCCCGTAAAACTGAAGCGACCAGAAAGAATACGTTGATTCAAATCGTGCTTAGTAATGAATAATTCTCCTGGATAACTTTCGTTGAACGGATAAATATCTAAGCCAATATTATAAAAGATTCCTGGATAACCTTTTTTCACTTTGAATAAATATGATTGTCCTTCTAATAGAAGAAGGCTATCTGTCTGAATGGTAACACCTACTGAATTACTAGACCGACTATATATTGCCACTATATTCAGGTACCACCCACCCCCAGGTCCATTGCCTTCATTTATATATGCGGCATATAACCCGGGTTGCCCCCAACCACTTTTAGGTATAAACACTTTTCCATTTACTTTGCAACCAAAAGTACCAGCACCGATTGTTGTTTCAGGTGGTAATTGCGGTTCTGCATCCCCTTTCCGGCAAAGTGAGTTGGTAAATAAAAAAAGAAGAAAGAACCCTCCAAAAAACAATTGCGTCTTTTTCATAAAAAATTGTTTACTTAAATTTAGCTCTTTTTCGGTTATGGGTTTGTTATAGTAGCAGTATTTAGTTTAGCACATTTCTGTTTACTCCCTTTTTCGTTTTTAAGATCATTGATTATCAGCCGATAGGTTTTTTATAAAGAGGTTAAGTCGGTTATTGCTGGTAACCTGGTTTACATAGGTTCAGTAATTTGTATCTACACTTGCATAAGAAGGAAGAGTAAATGTTTGTGGGTAAACGGTCAACGTAATTAATAAAGCAGTAATTGCTTGTAAGAGTTTTTTCATAAGCATTATTTATACTAATTAATAAAATATATCGAATCGACCCTGTGATATCTCCACATTTTCACATCCTGGCTTTTTGAATTTGATTTCAAATTCCCCAGAAAAGATTCTATTTACTTTGTCAAGTTTTTTAATGTCAAAATACCCACTGATTATTCTCGTTGTGCTATCAAAAGTGTCGTAAGTGCAATGATTTGCCTCATCCCAAAATGTTAACCCAAACTTATTTTTATTAGGTAAAATAATTTTCCCAATAGTTTGTAATGAGTCTCCATACATTGTTAATGATTGCCTATTACCATTCGTATTTGATACGTTTCTATAACTACTTAAATTAAATACGCCACCTTGAAGTGCCGCATCATAATACAAACTTAAATTCCCTGTTCCATTATTCCCTTGAGGTATCCACGTTTTCCCATTTAATATAAAACCCAAAGTATTTTTTCCTTCTTGTGTTGGAGCTGGCAAGCCGTTACTATCAGGGTTATTTTTTTTGCATTGTGCAAAACAGAAAAGGCTGATAATACCGAAAGCTGTTAATATTTTTTTTATTTTATGTACGTTTATCGTTGTGTAAAATTTGAATAAATAAATTCAACTATTTTATCAGTAATGCAATTGAAGATATAAAGTGCGCCAAAGGTTCATATCAATTCTGTTACTGTCAGTAAGTGTTCCATTAAAGGTTGCTGCTGGCAACATTGGGCAGCCATACTCTTCTAAAAAACCTGTTGGGATTTGGTTCTTGTCCAAAGGCTGCATGATATATTGTAATAATTTTTGAGTGGTGCTTGTGTCTATTTGTGCAATTGATACTGTGCAATACATTAGCATTGCAAAACATAAGAATGTTTTGATTAGTTTGTTCATTTGTATTTTTTTAAGTTGATTAAAATTTCATGTCGAAACGACCCTGTGATATCTCCACATTTTCACATCCTGGCTTTTTGAATTTGATTTCAAATTC
>JANNEK010000139.1:0-2218 GCA_031378605.1 Chitinophagaceae bacterium
GCTTCAAAACCCAAAACCTACCACCAAGACCCCAAGGCTCAAAGGAACACAAAGTCCTTTAACTCCGTAGGAGTGGAATGTTTGCTTGCCTTGCCGAACAGAGAGAGGAAAAGTAGAAAAAGCCGCCTCCTGCTTTGAGAACCCCAGCGGCGCATGGCCTGCCGACAAAATAATTCTATTGATAGGTAGGGGCGACATGTTAAAAGCAAAATCAAAAGCTCATCAACACAGAGACACGGAGGCACGGAGATTTTAACCCCGTAGACCTATGGACTGTCCCCGGCACGTGGGGCTAGAGGGGGTTTTCATCTGTAGCTTAGCGCTTGCTGGGATTTTTGTTTTATCTCTGATATTTATTCCTTATTTTAGTAAAATGAAACTTCCGAACCATGAAAATGCTGTAATTTCAATTGAAAAACTTAGGGGTTACTGCTTAAATTATGAACACCCAAGGGGAAAACATAAAGCCCTGGTATTCAAATCGGCTTTAGATCTTGAGAAAAAGGATTCTGATCTGTTAAAAATGATAATTTTTGAAGCTTTGAAAACCAATGATGCAGTTGAAACTTTTAGCGATATTTATGGAATTAGATATACTGTAGATATTACATACAGCAGAAAAGATAAACAGGCTGTTATAAGAACGATGTGGATTATTAAAACAAACGAAAACTTTCCCAGGCTTACAACCTGTTATATAAAGGAGTAAATAATGAACAATAAACTTAAAATACTTGATGTCGTTGCTTTACTGAAGGACATGCCTGAAAAAAACTTAATTATGGGGCAGGTAGGAACAATTGTTGAAGCTCTTACCGAAAACGTTTACGAAGTTGAGTTTGCCGGAAAGAACGGTGAAGCAATAGCCTTAGCTGCAGTTGATTCTGAAAACCTTTTGCTTTTGCATTATGAATTTGAACCTGCTTAAAAAATGAGTTAACACATATAAAGAAGCATAATTTTAGCCCGGTTAGCAGAAATGTTAATCGGGTTTTTTATTATATAGCACCAAAATCAAAAGCTTTCAACACAGAGACACGGAGGCACAGAGAGCGTTATGGAATATTGATACCCCTCAGCCTACGAACCCCCCCTTTTGCGATATGACACAATTGTAACATATAATTTTTAGCATAGCCAAAGCGTTAGCCCCAAGAGGTTGCCGCTTTTTTGCTTTTAGCTTGTAGACTATAGTCGGTGGTATTATAATAATATACTTTATAAGTTTACATTATGAATATTCAACTAATATGGTTAAAAGAATTATTCACAAAAAAACCAAACAAATACGAGGAATATTTTTACTTAGATATTCAACATTATTTAGGAATAGGATTTCAAGATGAAAAGAAAGATTTATTAGGATTATTTAAAATATGTGGTGATTATGCAAAGGAGTTTATTATATGTAAAAATAAAAAAGAAGTTAAGCAGTGGTTAGACGAGATTGCTTTAAATGTTATAGAGAATTTAGAGGTAGATTACTTAATCGAAATTTTTTTTGATTGGAAAAGAATAGAAGAAAACATTAAGCAAAAAGAATAAACATTATTTTTGAAGATTTGTTTAGATTATATTTCATGCATAAGACTCTATTGATTTTAGCCGTTAAACTTGTCCCGCCTATTGAAAACGGCAAATCATGATTAAAATATAGATTTTCAACAATATCAACTCAACGCACTTTCCCATCTCTTTGCCATACTTTGTTAGTTATATTTTGTTCATATAATACCTGATAATAATTATTTATATTTATGTAATTTATATGACAATCAAAAAACATGTCTAAAAACCTTTGGTCCAAAGAAGAACTTATCTTAGCATTTAATCTCTATTGCAAAATACCATTCAGTAAAACTGTTAAAAATAATCCTAAAATTATAGAATTAGCAAATATATTGGGCAGAACCCCGAGTGCCGTTGCAATGAAACTAGGAAATTTTGGTAGACTTGATCCTGAATTACAAAAAAGAAATATAAAAGGTTTAACAAGTGGGAGTAAAGCCGATATAGTGGTCTGGAATGAATTCCATGAAAATTGGGATCAGTTAGTATTTGAAAGCGAAAAACTACTTGCACAAAAAAAGGGAACTACTTTAGAAAATGAATTTCAGCTTGATGAAAAAGATATTCCCATTGGTATGGAGAAAAAAAGATTCATTAAAACTAGGGTAAATCAATATTTTTTTAGAAACTCTGTTTTAGCTACTTATGA
>JANNEK010000149.1:0-7681 GCA_031378605.1 Chitinophagaceae bacterium
ATACAGGTTCCAATCACGTTGAACCGCTTATCCCGACTTAATAATTCCTTTAAAACTGTCAACATCAACAAATGGTCATCAACCACCAATAAACTAATACTGTTGTTGATCTCTGCCCTAGTAAGAGCAGGCAAGGCAGGGGTAATCATACGACTAGTTTAGAAATTTGAATACAGTTTACTCTTTCAAAAGATACTGCTTTTTTAGCAATACAAAATAAATATTTACTTAATTATTACTTTATTATTACTTATTTGTAAGCGTTTAAAGTATATAGATAAATATTTCACGGGCATCCACTATTGATATTTTTGTTGATATGTACAAAAAAAATACGACTAAAACCAAACAATTGTTTAAATGAGGTTCGCTTATCCAAGCCTTTCTTTCGTTTAAATTCCTGTATTTAGTATCTTTAATGAAATAGTAATTTATAGAGCTATTGAGAAAAGTACCTTGAAAATTATTTCTGCATTTTTATTCGCAGGCATTTAATAAAAAACATACTGCTAAAAATTGTCGAAATGGGATTTCTCATAAAGAAGGATCGAATTGTATAAACATAAACACTTAGTCAATTGAAAGATTGCTATTCAAACTAACAAAACGACTAAGCCAACAATAGTATACTCATTAAATTATGCCAATTCTTTCGCCTGTTTATTTAAGAACTAAATCGAGTAAATCATTTTTTGTTGCCAGTATTTTACTTTGTGTTTTGGCATTACTTTCCCAAAAGCTGAATATTTACCATTTTGACGTTATAGGTGCCATTGCAGAAATAATCTGGCTACCTCTCTTAATTTCAATTTTTGTTTTACCGGCTGTTGGACTATTCAATTGGGCCAAAGAAAAATTCAACTTCAGATCTCTTTATCTTTATGGTACACTTGTTGAAATAGCAACTATTTTATTAATCGCATTTACAAATTGAATAGTCAATTTTTAACTTCTAAAAATAGCATTAAACAAATACTATAAATTAATCAAAATAACGATTGTACTAATTAAAATTTATTTTTATAATTTATTAAATGAGTGATATTATAAATTAAATCCGATAAAACAACCTTACAACAATTAATTAGATACTCTTTTCACTGTAACCGTCAAAACCCAGTTACTTTAGGCTTTAAAAAATATTGGAATAATCATTAATTTTCTTGAAATTACTGCCTCATTAAAAAAAATAATATGTCGTTACCCAATATATTTACAAAAGAAGTTTCAGATAAAATTATTGAGCGAATCAACCGGTTAACTCCTTCTACTCCTGCGATCTGGGGCAAAATGAATGTATCGCAGATGCTGGCCCACTGCAACGTAACATATGAAATGGCTTATGAAACGAAACACCCAAAGCCAAATTTTTTTATGCGTTTTTTCCTGAAAACATTTGTAAAGAAAATAGTAACGGATGAAAGGCCTTATAAACACAATTCTCAAACAGCTCCTGCATTTATTATCAAAGAAAACAAAGATTTTGAAGCAGAAAAATTAAGGTTGATTAATTATATCAATAAAACGCAACAATCAGGAGAGTCGCATTTTGAAAATAAAGAATCGCTTTCCTTCGGGCCATTGAATAAAACCGAATGGAACAACCTGTTTTATAAACACCTTGATCATCATTTGACTCAGTTTGGTGTTTAAATGGAAAACAACAATCCGCGAATTCTTATGAAAGATTTTAAAAAATACTTTTTACTTGCCGCCCCACCAGAAGATGTTTACCTGGCACTAACCAATCCGGCTACCATCCAATTATGGACCGGCGCACCCGCTACGATGAATACCGAACACGGGTCAGAATTTCTGCTTTGGAACGGAGATATCACTGGCAGGAATATTGAATTTAGTACGAACAAAAAAATAGTACAACAATGGTATTTTGATGGACAGGTCGAAGCTTCGATCGTTACCATTAAATTACATACACATAAAGTGGGAACTTCCGTTGAATTGCATCATACAAATATTCCGGATGAAGTTTTTGAAGAAATGGTTAAAGGCTGGGAAGAAATGTATTTTGGTGCACTAGCTGAATTTTATGAATAAACCCAATTGTTACTGGTGCTATGTTAATCATAAGCAGACGTATATCCCACAAAGACACACGCACAGCAAGCATTTTGCATTGGTCCTTTGTGTTTAACTGGCACCTGGCACATTGGCAACATGAAGTACAATTTTTTTAAACACAAAGAGCCACAAAGTCATTTCACAGAGAATATACAAAGTTGTTTCACAAAGAACCACGTATTGTGCTTGTGCGTTCACAGATTTACGAGATCGCTTTTCATCTAAAGGCTCTGGCAGGAAACTATTTACGCCACAATAAACTGAAAATAACATTAGCTAGTTTTGATAGAGTGCAATTCGGCTCATCAATTCTTTAATATGCGGGATACTCATATATCGTTCGCGGGTACCCGATTTCTCGAAGGGCATCGCTACCCCGGGGAAAATCAGCCGAAATGCTTTCTGCAAGTATACGTTCCAGTCAATAAGCTGGTGACCCAACCCTCTTTCAATAGCGACGCTGTCGGTTTTATTTTCGAACCTGTCCATATACCGTTTTGATATATGCGCAATTCCCAATCCAATTAATCCCAGGCCTGTCTTTTTTTGGAAATAGAGTATATGACAAAACTCATGGCCCAATATCCCAACCTGCCCATTCACGCCACCATTTGAAAACGTTGGAAACAATCTGCCGGGAATAGAGTCACTGATAACTACTATATAACTACGTTTTCCACCTCTCCGTAAAATACCTCCAAGTGTGGGCCGCGTAGAAATGATACCTCCCTTGCTTTTCTTCAGCTTAACGCGAATAGCCGTTTGAGCCAGCTCCGGAAAATAAGAGAGGGCAAATAATACCTGCTTTTCAAAAGGCAATGGAATTTTTTTGTTGGCACCATACTGCTTTTTATGTTGTGTGTATTCACTATTCATTGCTTCATTTATATCGGGTAATGGTTTTCTTAATTGAGCCGCCAGATTATAAGGAATAGCAAAAATAGTGACTGCCGTTAGAACCAAAAAAGTAATGGAAGTTGCTTTCATATAAAATATCTGGTGTTAAGTTAAGCTTACTATGCCATAATTATTTTTTTGTGAAAAGAAATATGGCTTTTCGCTACGAATCTTCGTAGTATATTTTTTTTGAGCGCTTAGTGATAAAAGGATATTGCCACGAAAGCGCGAAGTTGTGGTACGAAGCACACTTGTAATTATTTTGCGAGAATGGATGTATCCCCATTTATTCTACCATAGCACCAGAATAGTTTTTATCAAAAGAGTATAATGCTATTAATTTTGCTATCACTACCCGGGGTTAAGCGCCTCAGCCGGTTAGTGCCCGACGCAGTCGGGATGCGTAAGCAAGAAGCGGGTGCAGCGCGATGCCCAAGGTAACGGCCACCCGGCCCTGAGGGATAATATATTTACATTATAAAGCTTTTAAAAAATCATTCCTGCTGAAGATGGATATAGAGCTCTTTTTAAAAATCAGTATGGTTTTTCGCTACGAATCTTCTTAGTATTAAAATGAAGTTGCCACGAAAACGCGAAGTTGTGTTACGAAGCACACTTGTAATTATTTTGCGAGAATTGATGTAACCCCATTGATTCTACCATAGCACCAGAATAGTTTTTTATCAGAAGAGTATGATGCTATTAATTTTGCTATCACTACCCGGGTTGAGCGCTTAGTGATAAAAGGATATTGCCATGAAAGCGCGAAGTTGTGGTACGAAGCGTACTTATACTTTTTTTGCGTAAGTGAATCTATGCCAATTTATTCTACCATAGCACCAGAATAGTTTTTATCAAAAGAGTATAATGCTATTAATTTTGCTATCACTACCCGGGGTTAAGTGCCTCAGCCGGTTCGTGCCCGACGCAGTCGGGATGCGTAAGCAAGAAGCGGGTGCAGCGCGATGCCCAGGGTAACGGCCACCCGGCCATGAGGGATAATATATTTACATGATAGAGTTTTAAAAAAATCATTCTTGCGGAAGATGAATATAGAACTCTTTTTAGAAATTTGCATGGCTTTTCGCTACGAATCTTCTTAATATATTTTTTTTGAGCGCTTAGTGATAAAAGGATATTGCCGCGAAAGCGCGAAGTTGTATACGAAGCACAGTTATACTTTTTTGCGTAGGTGTATCTATGCCAATTTATTCTACCATAGCACCAGTTCAAGATTTATCCCGAAACCAAACATGTTCATCTACTATTCATGAAGTAACCATCTAATCATCCATTTAAATTCGCCACCATTCATAATCTTTGTACCCCTCAAACCAATTCTCTAACATCCACGTCATGGGCTAGCCGGTTTTGAATTTTATAACTAAGATGTGTACAAGTATTTTAGTTTGAAATTAATTTCAATTGCCGATATTACTCACTTTTAATAATGTTAAGCAATTTTTGATCTTTTCATTTTTAACTATTTCTTTTAAATGACGGGCGAGATAGTTTACCCTTATAAATTATCTTCACAATTACACCAAGTCATTTCCTAAAATTTACCGTTTATGAAAAAAATTATTCTAATATCACTAATTCTCTCTCTTACTACAATATCTTTTTGCCAGACAACTAATTCAAAAAATGTCTATTTAAATTTTTCCGGGGGGCGGGTTTCCTTTGGATCAGGTGACTTTTTAGGATACTCTTTTTCTTTTGAGGCTTGCCAAAATATTATGAAGAAATCTTCTTTTGCCGTTGATAAGCTTCTGCTAGGCGGAGAATTAATTTTTGAAACGGGTGTTAAAAATCCAATTATAGAAAATCCGACATTGGATCAGTTCTTTGGCAGATCTTTTCAACATGTTTCAAGCACTATTCTTTGGACAAAGGTTTCATACTATCCTTTTAAAAAAATTATTAATGGATTTAACATACAAGTCGGGCCAACATTCGGATATTCTTATCGATCTGGTGAAACTCAGGCGAAGCGTATAGTGAATATACTAGGTAATTCAAGAAGAGAATCTATTTTGTATTTCGATAACGGGTTTATTGTTGGTTATCGAGTTTCGACTGGAATTGAATTTAATCTTACTAAAAAATTATTAGCTGGTTTTCGAATTGATTTTTCAAACAACACAGAAGGCGAAATAAACATATTGACTGGACTAAAATTTGGCATAAAACTTTGACCCAAAAGATACCCTTAACTGTTGAATCGAATTACGTCTACACATAATAGTTTTTTTTAGTAATTGTAAATAAATTTTCTCCGTTTGGATATAATATTGTCTGCAACACTTCGTATCCAGATAATCATTTAATCTTTTATCATTTCTTCCTAAAGTAATTTTAAATAAACTACTTCTTTATTGCCGTATCTATTTTATTTATGCCTGAACCAGCAGCCCGAACATTTGTATTCATACGCTTTAAATAAGGTATTAACAGGCGGGCCATGAAAAAGGAGGTTATTAAATTGAGTTCGAACAAGGTAATTGAATGCTCCCATATCGCCCGTAAACTGCGTAGTATTATCGAAATTATATTGTTGATGAAGCGCACAAATATTTTCAATAAAGGTAAACATCGGGTAGTAATGACCCCCAATAATACCGCAATTAAGCAATGTAGCCTCACTGAATTTTTCTTCGTAAAGAGAATAATCCGGAATGCGATGCCGCAACAATTCAGCATGTGCCTTCATCCAATCATTATTAAGTTTCCGGGGTTCATCACCACAAAAAAGAGCAAGTAGATTTTCCTTAAACAAAGGTTGTTCAAAAGGATTTAAAAGAACTTCCACATCGGTAATATCTGTGATAAAAAAATGAGCTGGTTTAAACGATTGACTCTTCAAATAACTGAGATAAACAAAATAGCGATATACATTAGGATTAAATAATGGATTATAATCCACTTTAATAAATCGCACAAAAGTATTTTGGTGTAAAAGACAGGTTGCCTCAGAAAAATTATTATGAAAAAGTATTCCATTAAGTCGCAACCTCACGAGAGATTCTACCCAATCCTTAACAAGCGTATAATCATCATCTGCCAATATAGTTGTTCTGTTAACATCATAAATACCTGTAAAGTGACAGGCCATAATAACAGACGAACTGCTTTCACCTGGTGAAATAGCTGATTGACTAAACAAGTTCGAGCAGGTTTTTTCTCTTTAAACTGGAACAGATACTATTGGGACTATTGCGATAATAGATATAGGTTCGCAAATTTACTTTTTGTACAGAGAATTTTTTTGCGGCCTCTTCATAAAAATGGGCATCGGCACCATATATATCCAAAAATTTCATACCTGCAAAAACTTCTCTTTTCCCAAATAACGTAGCAAATAAAATACATTCATCTACATGTATTAGTTGATTGGGGTAACACTTATCGGGTACGTAATAATCTTCTTCTTTGTCTACAATCGTAGTTGTAGTTGAAGCAATTAAATCAGTAAAACGCATTTGCTCCAGGCACAATCGAAGGTGATTTGTTTTATACTCATCATCCGAATCGAGGATGGCAATATAATCTCCCTTGCTATTTAAAATACCTCTATTAATAGATTTAGATTGACCGCAATTTGAATGATAGAGATAGGTTACCCGGTCGTTATGTTGAGTTACATATTGCAAAAGCCTGTTATCATCATCACGGTTGCTTCCATCATCAATCACGATCAATTCAAAATCCTGAAAATCCTGTTTTAATACAGAATCGATTGCTCTTTTCACCAGCATAAAATCAGTATTGTATACCGACATTAGCACAGAAACCACACAATTATTTTTCATGGCAGCTCAAAATTTAATCAAATCAACGGTGAAAGATATATGTAATTACACAGATTACTCCGCGTAAAAAATAATTTACAATAAGATAAAGAAGGTGCCCCCACAACTGTTCATCGTTTAATCCTTTAATGATTATAAGAGAACGTTTTAAACAACTACTAATAAACACCTGAACGACGATTTAGTTTGTCCGGAGATAGTATAAATTTCAATTATTATAAAAAAAGAATATAAAAAGAGGTTTTGGGGTTAATTACTCCACAAAATCAACGAAAACAATTGGTTTGAAAAAAAAGAATAATTATTATAATGCCTGGCAACTTATTAAACAATTACTATTTGCCCGGACTGATAACTATGTAAAATACCTAACTTCATAAAAACCAGCTAAAAGACTGTAGATCTTTTAATATGCCTTGAGAAATTAAAATTATTAAAACACATTTCTACTACTTTGGAAAATTGATTCCATAACTCATCCTTATATTACAAAAATAAAACCAATGATTCCAAAAAGGCTTCAATTCAAAATAACAGGCACGGTGTACTTTTTTTTTATTCTATTAATTAGTTGCGGAGAAGCCAATAATGTACAATCCGAGGAAGACTCTATAAAGAAAGTACTGACCAGCATGTGGGATGCCATTGAAAAAAAAGATATCGATCGGTACGCCAGTTATATTCATCCTGACTTTACACAATTTGGAGAAACAGATTCGTTATTGCGGCAGGGTAAAGAGGCTGAAGTAAAAGGTATTGGCGATTGGATGAAACATACCAGTAATGTACATACGGAAATGCATAATCCAATAATTTCCGTAAAGGGTAATGTTGCCTGGATTACCTATTATTGGAGCGATGGCGGCACTAACGATGGCAAACCGTTTACA
>JANNEK010000168.1:0-2884 GCA_031378605.1 Chitinophagaceae bacterium
TCATCGTCCTGTGGCGGATGATGTGCAAAAACGCCATGGGCAGAATGAAAAGGTCCACAGAGTATTGTTGATTGCATATCGTTAGCACGGTCAATACTCCATTTAATCCGATCTAAACTCTTTGCTCTTATTTCCGAAGAAGGATTAACAGGATTTTCATCCTTACCTACTACAAACACACTGGTTGTTTCTAAACCAATACTATGCACATAATCTCCAAACCGCTTGTATGCCTTTTCATCAGTTGATCCAATAAGACATTCAACGCCGTTGTATCCAATTTTCTTTAAACGATCTACCACCGGAAATAATTCATCAGATACTACGGCCGACCATACCAATATATTAAATCCTATTTTATTCATTTTACTACGATTGATAGTGTAGACTCAGTTTTATTTTTTTCAAACTTGTAATAAAATCAATAGCGGCATTTAAAAACCGAATGTTGATTTATACGAATAAGCCATTATTTATTCTTACTTACGGTAAGGCACATTTATTTCCATTTTACCGGCCCATTTTTTTGGTATTTTTTTTCCTGATGCCCAATGTATCGCATTAATCACCATATGCTGGAAAGGTTCAATGTCAAAATCTTCAGGATGTCCCAGCGTTGTAAAAAAGAACTTCGCTCCATAGCTGTTTTTCCCTGTCCAGGCTACCGGATTATCATAAGCAGCAGCCGTATTTGGATTAACAGAGTGACCCATTAATAGTGCCGTAGAATGGTTAGATGGATAATTTGGTAACACCTGGTAAAGCCAGGATCTTGAATGAAAATTAGTATTCACTCCGGTAAGTATTGGATTGAGGGCTTCTTTTGGAATGATCGTTACATCTGTAGAAGACTCATGTCCGTAATGGGTATGATTCGCTATTCCACCCCATCCCGGCGGAGAATTAAAAACCATCTCCCCAAATGCATTCCATTTTTCAAGCGGATGCCCTTTTGGATAATTAAAAGCGTGTGTTGTAGTACGAAAGCCAACCACTGGTTTCCCAGATTTCAAATATTCTTCTATTAGTTGAATCTGATCGGCAGGAAGCCTTCTCCATCTAAGAAAAAACACGGCCACATCGGCCTCTTTCAAAATTTCTAATCCAGGAATATTTTCTTCTGAATTGTGATCAGGAAATGCTTTTAGGAATTTAGTGCGAAAGCCATAATTTTTTTCCAACTCTGCAGCAATAACCGCAAGTGTCGACTCACCGCTATATTCATGATCGCCTGTTACAAAAACAATTAGTGGGTTCTTAATATCACCAGTTGTAGTTGCTTGTATACAACTAAGGCTACTAAGTTGAATAATGAAACTTAAAGCAACCACGTAGTTAAAGTGTTTTATTTTTTTCATATAGTGATGAGTGTGATTCGTTTTATGCAATCTATGTTGCCAATTTTATTTTTCCATTGGATGTTGCTTAAGCAACTCTTCGGGAGTATAAAATCCAATTTTATTTTTTATCGCTGCTCTTACTGTTTTTACCTTTTCAGGTGTAATAGGGGATGCTTTATTTCCAAAAGAATTACGCACATAAGTAAGTACAGCGGCTACTTCTTCATCTTTTAGCATTCCACCAAAAGGCGTCATGGGTACGTTGCCTTTATATTTTTTTCCGTTCACCTCCATAGCACCATAAAGCCCTTTTAGTACTAATTTAATTAAACGTTCTTCACTACCCAGAACCCATTTCGAATTTACAATCGATGGAAAGCCCGATGCATCCAATCCTTTACCATCTGGCTGATGACAGGTATTACAAAACCCGTCCCTTAAATATATTTCTTTTCCTACGGAAAGTATTTTATTATCTATTTCTCCAGCCTTCGATTTAACCGGCTCCTCTTTTTTCTCAATTAGCGCATGACCGTTAAGGTATGCTAAAGAGGTTTCATACGCTGGCTTCATCCATTCATCCAGTGGATTTTTGGCTGCTTCTGTTAAGATAGGTAAACCTTTATCTTTTTCAAGCCAGGAGGCAGCAACTATCGACTCCAATCGAACCCTGCCATGATTATCCCTGGCTGCCTGCAGCAATAAATTTTCCTGATCCATTACCTGATGCCCTGTAAAACGAAGTACCTCTACCGCTGCAGCTCGTACCCGAAAGTCCTTTGCCTGTAACAATTGGCGAAGCAATTGCTGGTCCACCTGATTCAATCCCCAGCTTACCCATAATGCTTCTAATAAGTTATGTTCATAATTGATAGATGTTTTGTCAAGAGTAGCCATCCAATTTTTAAGATGAGGAAATACTTCTGTTGCAGTATGATTTCTGATTTCTCTACGGGTGCGATAACGGGTTCTGTATTCAGGAAGCAAAAGATTATTTAATAATTCGTCAATATTGGCGCCAGCCACTTTTGCCGGAAACACCAATGGTCTGGAAGGATAGGTGATTCGGTAAATGCGGCCATGAGAATGATCCCGAAGAGGATCTCGTGCATTGTGTTGCATATGCCCGATCAATACATTATGCCAATCAGCTATGTAAAGTGAACCATCTGGTGCAAATTCCAAATCAACCGGACGGAAATTCATATCTGAAGATTGAAGTAGGTCTTGTCGGTGTTTACTTTTATATCCTGTACCATCATCCGAAATCATATGTTGTTTGGTTCCTAAGAAACCGATGGTATTATTTACTAACATATCACCCTGCACATCATCAGGAAAGTGACGGCTTGAAACAAATTCAAGTCCTGAAGTTGGACGAACCCGATGTTTCTCTTCAATCAAACTGACCGATTTGGGTGTATATTCTCCATACCTTGGTTTAACCGTTCCTGGCATCATCCAGCACACATCCGGACCTGAAGTTTCCTCATAAAAAACCTGTCCCCAATCGTCAAACGCAATTCCCCATGGATTTGGAATGG
>JANNEK010000311.1:0-11619 GCA_031378605.1 Chitinophagaceae bacterium
GTTGGGAAGGCGCTGATGGAAAAGTTGTTGACCAGGTAGCAGATCTTATTACTCAATTGAAAAAAAATCCAGATAGCCGTCGTTTAATTATCAGTGCATGGAATGTTACTGAACTATCTGAAATGGCTTTAATGCCCTGCCATGCATTGTTTCAATTTTATGTTGCCGATGGAAAATTAAGTTGTCAGTTGTATCAGCGAAGCGCTGATGTTTTTTTAGGTGTTCCTTTTAATATTGCTTCTTATGCCCTGTTAACAATGATGATTGCACAGGTATGCGATTTACAGGTAGGCGAATTCATTCATACGTTTGGAGACGTTCATATTTATAATAATCATATCGAACAGGTAAAATTGCAGTTGAGCCGTTCTACCTATCCATTACCGGTAATGAAATTAAATCCATTAATAAAAGATATTTTCGGATTTTCCTTTGAAGATTTTACATTAGAAAATTATCAAAGTCACCCAGGCATTAAAGCCCCGGTAGCGGTATAAAAAACGAACTATAAAAAATACGAAAAAGAAAAAAAGTTTAAATAAAAATAATTCTCGAAAATATTTTTCATCTCCATGATTCTTTCTGCTGTAGTAGCTGCCTCCACTAATAATGTTATCGGAAAAGATAATCAGCTTCTTTGGCGCCTGCCCAATGATATGAAGTTTTTCAAAAATACTACCTGGGGTATGCCCGTTATTATGGGAAGAAAAACATTTGAATCGCTGGGAAAGCCGCTCACTGGAAGAACCAATATTGTAATTACCCGGCAAATTGAATTTAATGGCGAAGGAATAAAAGTAGTACAACAATTAGAAGAGGCAATGAAATTGGCTGCCGATGCAGATGCAAAAGAAGCCTTTATTATTGGAGGAGGAGAAATTTATAAACAAACATTTGGGCTTATCCATCGTATCTATCTTACCAGGGTACACACAAAAGTAGAGGGAGATACCTTTTTCCCGGTTATTGATGTAAATAATTGGGAATTGCTTTCTCAATTGGATTTCGAAGCCGACGAGAAACATCAATATGATTATTGTTTTCAGGTATGGGAGCAAAAAAAAATCTAAAATTCAGTATTATTGTTTAATCTAAAGTTTACTAATAAGGAGTACTCATAACTGCAAATAGTTATTAATTAGAATTTTTACGTCCCCAGTGCCACCAATTCTTTTATCTCTTTATCATTCAATTCACCAATCCATTTTTCCCCGTTGGCTACAGCAAGGTTGGCTAATTTTTTTTTGCTGCGGAGCATGTCGTCAATTTTTTCTTCTAAGGTACCTTTGGTTATCATGCGGTGAACCATTACATTTTTTTGTTGGCCAATGCGGAAAGCCCGGTCTGTTGCCTGGGCCTCTACGGCCGGGTTCCACCAAAGGTCGTAATGGATAACATGGTTGCCTGCGGTAAGATTGAGCCCTGTACCGCCGGCTTTAAGACTTAATATAAAAGTATCGCTTAATTTGTTGTTTTGAAACGATTGTACCATTTCATCTCTTTCTTTGCGGCTGTTGCCGCCATGCAACTGCAGAGCTTTTTTACCAAAATGTTCGTGTATTACTACCCGTAATAAATTGCCCATTTCACGGTATTGTGAGAAGATAAGTACCTTTTCATTGTTTTCATAAATGGTATCCAGCAATTGCAGCAGCAGCATCATTTTACCTGATTGATCTGGCTGCGGGTTCTCGTTACTTTTTAAATAGTGTGCCGGATGGTTACATATCTGTTTCAATACGGTAAGCAGTTTTAAAATAAGGCCACGACGGCTGATACCTTCAGCATCTTCCACTTCTTTGAGCAAATCGGTGGTAATACTTTTATACAGCGATGCTTGTTCTTTGCTAAGATTGCAATACTGATTGTTTTCAATTTTAGAAGGCAGATCGTTAATGATGCTTTTATCTGTTTTTACACGCCGCAAAATAAAGGGTGATGTAATTTTTCGGAATTTATCCAGGCGCTTATTATCCTGGTTTATTTCAATAGGTTTTGCATATTCTTCATTAAACCAGTTAACATTGCCTAAATACCCTGGGTTAGTAAAATCAAAAATGCTCCAGTATTCCATCAGCCTGTTTTCTACCGGTGTGCCCGTCATCGCAATTTTTATACCGGCTGATATTTTCTTTACAGCCTTCGTTTGTGCCGTATCGGCATTTTTTACATTTTGAGCTTCATCAATTATTAAACTATGCCATTTTTGTTTGCACAGTTTTTCGTTTTCAGTACGGGCAATGCCGTAAGTGGTTATTATTACATCGGTTGTTTTAAAATCAACTTTGCGGCCCGAGCCATGGTACACAACAGCAGTAAGTGTTGGGGCAAATTTTTGTATTTCTGATTTCCAGTTGCTGAGTAAGGTTGTTGGCGCTATCACCAATGCAGGCATATTTTTTAATTGGCCCTCTTCTTTAAATTTCTGCAATGTGGTAATTACCTGTAATGTTTTACCCAGCCCCATATCATCAGCAAGTAATGAGCCAATACCAAGTTGTGCATTCTTATACATCCAGCTAAAACCCCTTTGCTGATAATGTCGAAGGTTGGCTTGCAGATTAACAGGTAACGTAACAGTATCGGCTTTAAGAATTTCGTTTATTCGATTTTGCAGCGATTTATCTATTTGTACCGGGGCGCCTTCATAATCACCACTAAGTGCTGCTTGTAATAAAGTAAATGCTTTGGGTACAGTGGGCGCAGTTAGCTTTTTAATAACTTTCTCAATCTCTTCTTCGTTCATCAGTATATAGCTATCTCTTATTTTTATTAAGCCTTTCGACTGTGCCGCTAATTTTATAAATTCTTCTTTGCTTATGAATTTGTTGCCCATTGCCACTTTCCAGTCAAATTCTATTATTTCAGCTATAGATAAATAAGTTTTATTTTTTCCGCTTACAGTAAGTGCTACCGATACCTGCGGACGTAGAAGATGCTGTAAACTTTTTGGTAATAAAGTTTGAATACCAAACAGGCGGATGGCTGGCAATATACCAGTAAGTACTTCGGCAAATGTATGGCTGCTGTATTCTAGTTTTTGGTTTCCTTTAGATGAAATGATGCCATTAAGTCCGGGAATATAATGAGCTAACAGTTGCAAATCTTTCAATACTTCAAATTGCTTACTATTCTCTTTTTCCATAAAACTAAATAACGATTCTACGGGTTGCATGGCGGCTGTATTATCTTTTATCAGCACTTCCATTTCAAAGCCCTTATTATTTTCTATTTCATGTACCCGTAATACAGGCGAAAATATTTTTTTACTGATTGCAAACCTGCTCAGCCAAAGTTGTATGGTATTAGGTATTTCTTTTTCAGAAAATTTTTTAAATTCATGAAGTGTATTGTCAAAAAAAAGCTCGGTTATTTTTGAGTCTTCTTTGTTTGTTGTTTTATTTATATACCCTGTATTTAGATAACATGCCTGTACCGATTGGTTAACAAATAAAGAGCAAACCAATGTTAATGCTTCTGCAGGTAATACCGGGGATGGTTGCTGCGTTACTGTTTTTTTCTTTTTAATGGTGGTAATATTTAAACAAACCAAATTATCCGGAAGCCATTGCAATAAATCGTCAAACACTTTTTTTACGCTGGCATTTATGATTGCTGGTATCCATTGCACACGGTACTTATCATTTCCGGCATCAAACAATCTTGGTATTACCGCCCCTTTTTCAGTTAAAATATTACAAAACCGGAAACATCGGTATAATAATACAAACGAAAGAGAGTAATTACCTAAATGTTTGCTTTCTGTTTTGGCAAGCAGTACCAGTAAACTATTAAAAGATATTTTGTATTCGTTGTTTTTACTGTCTTTTGCAGCAATAGCAGCATTACCGTTTTCATTTAATAAAATCGTATAGTTGTAATAGCGGTACTCATTCGAAAAAATTTCTTCTTCTTTTTTTAGTAGGGCAACATACCCCGTCTCGTATTTAGCATGTCTTTTATAATGATTTTGAAGTATAGATTTAAAGTCGCTGCTGGTATAAAACAGCGGGTTGGCAGTAAATAATAAAGGCAGGGTAGGCAGCAGGTTTTCTATCAGTGAAAAGTCGGGAATTATTTTTTTATTACTACCTGTTTCTTCTTCGCTTTTTGTTTCTTTTTTTGTACCGGCTTCTTTTATTTTTACTATTTTTTCACCAAATTCTTTAATAGAAAATATTTTCTCTGTTTCTAATTCCTGCAATTGTAATTTATCTGTAAATAGTTCCTCCATTAAATTGAAACGGTGCAGGCCAAAAACCAAAAAAGGGTTTTGATCTATTTCATTGGCAACGGTATAAATAACGGCCGCTAAATGTTTGCAAGGTACGGCCCAATCGGGGCAGGAGCAGTTGAGTTTAATATCCTGCCAGCTCTCCGGGAAAATTTTAATATTTTTTTGAGCTGCTATTTGCATCAGTTCCGGTGGTAACTGGCGGTTGAGCAGTTGTGATAAAATAAGGGGGTTGCTTTTAATAGTAGCAATAAAAAATTTTTTTTCTTCATCAAAAAAAGGAGGTACTATAATGGTAATGTCATAGGGCTTTGGCTGGCTCCCTTTTACTTTGGCCTGAATAACATTCTCATTAATTTTTATTGAAACGATCATGCCTTTATTGGCATAAGTCCTTCCTCGGGGAAGCCGGTTCGAAAAGTCAATTCTATCCAGCGATTTTAACCATTGTTCACCCCACCAGGTGCGTCCGTATTGTGCCATTGGTTTTTCGAATAAAAATATTGAATATGAACTAAAAAAAGATTGTTAGTAAAAAATGTTGATAACTATTTTAAAACTAGCAGATAACACTTTTTAAAAAGGTACAATAAAAATATTTTGTTATAGAATGATACAAATTGAAATAGCTATTCACTCTATAATTTTTATTATCATTGCAACAGTTATACCTATAAGAAAAATACTTTTCCTGTTCGGCAAAGTGCGTTATTATTATATGTTGAGTTTAACGATTAAAGCAAGGGAGGCTACTTTGAAACAGGTTTTTATTTTTGAACTATTTTTTAAACGCAAGCTATTCTTCGTTGGTAATCTGGTATTAATTTAAAATCAAGTTCGATAGTGTAATAGTATTATATAATGCTAAACAGCTTTTTTTTAATTTTTAATTTTACATTTACCTGTGTTTCCAAATTTTAAACTTGCCATCAAATATCTACGCTATTATTTAACCTCTTCCAACGGTAAAGGGCATGGCGTTCATTCTCCCTTTGTATTCGATTTTATTACACAGGTATTAAATAGAAAAAAATATTACTATGCCTATGAAACAGTAGAGGCCTTACGAGAAAAATTGAAACTTGATAAAAAAGCTCTTTTAATAAACGATTTGGGAGCGGGATCTCTTGTTTCGGGCGGTAACCAGCGCAGTATTGCTTCTATTGCCAATGCTGCTGCCAAACCAAAAAAATACGGACAATTATTATTTAGAATCGCAAATTATTATCAGCCAACTACAATTCTTGAACTCGGTACTTCGCTGGGAATAACTACCAGTTATTTAGCATTGGGTAACCAGCAAGCGAATGTAGTAACCCTCGAAGGATCTTTATCTATTGCAGAAAAAGCACTTGAAAATTTTAAAACGCTTCAATTAAAAAATACCCGGCTGGTTCAGGGAAATTTTGACGACACGCTGGAGAAAGTATTAGCAGCACTTTCATCAGTGAGTATGGTTTTTGTAGATGGTAATCATAGGAAAGAGCCCGCCCTTCGTTATTTTGATCATTTGCTTCCTTTTCTTAACAAAGAATCCGTAATTGTGTTCGATGATATCCATTGGAGCAGCGAAATGACGGCGGCCTGGAAAATTATTTGCAATCATCCTAAGTCAATGCTGACAATCGACCTTTTTTTTATTGGACTGGTTTTTTTTAATCCTGCTTTTAAAGTAAAGCAGAATTTTAGTATAAGGTTTTAAATTGGTTAACTTCGCGGTTCGGTTGTCTGGCGGCATAGTATTTTTTTATTAAAAGCGTTCGAATCTACTTATGACGATTGGTATATTGAAAGAACCATCCTTTGAAACAAGGGTATCTTTATTACCCGATGCGGTTGCAGCCCTTTCCAAAAAGGGAATAAAAATTCAGGTTGAAACAAATGCTGGTTCTAAAACCTTTTCTAACGACGAAGATTATATAAAAGCTGGGGCAACGATTGCCAGCGATCATGAAATAATAAATAACTCCGATATTATTCTGAGTATTCAGATTCCGGTTCAAAAAATACCGAGCGCTAAAATATTGATTGGCATTTATCAACCTTTATATAATGGTGCGCTGATGAATGAATGGGCCATTCAAAACATTACCAGTTTTAGTTTAGATATGTTACCGCGTACTACCCGTGCACAAAGTATGGATGTATTAAGTAGCCAGGCGAATATTGCAGGGTACAAAGCTGTATTGCTGGCAGCAAATTTATACGGCCGGTATTTCCCAATGTTTATGACTGCAGCAGGAAGTATTACTCCTGCTAAATTATTAATATTAGGCGCTGGTGTTGCAGGATTGCAGGCAATTGCTACTGCAAAAAGATTGGGTGCTGTAGTAGAAGTTTTCGATACCCGTCCTGCAGTTAAGGAGGAAGTTATGAGTTTGGGTGCAAAATTTGTAGAAGTGGAAGGAGCCGCTGATGCAACTAAGGCTGGTGGTTATGCAGTAGAACAATCCATAGAATTTCAACAAAAACAAAAAACTAAAATTGCTGAAAGTATTGCTAAAGCAGATATTGTAATAACTACCGCACAGATACCCGGAAAGAAGGCCCCTGTATTAATTACAACAGAAATGATTCGGGCAATGCGAAAAGGAAGTGTAATTATAGATATTGCAGCCGCTACCGGAGGCAATACCGAACTTACAAAAGATAATGAAACGGTTATAGAAAATGGAGTATCAATTGTAGGTAACTCTGCCTTGCCTTCTACGGTACCATCAGATGCCAGTAAATTATACGGAAAGAATGTTTTGAATTTTTTACAGTTGATTACCGATAAAGAAAGCAATCTTAACTTAAATTGGGAAGATGATTTAGTGAAGGGAAGTTGTATTACACATAAGGGAGAATTGATCAATGAAAGAGTCAGGAATTTGTAATTTGTAGTTTCTAGTTTGTGCCCGCCCGGATGATTTGGTCGGACGGGGTTTATTGTTGTTGGGGGGGTTGAAGAACCCGCATGAATTTGGAGAAAGATTTTTTTGAATTTTTGAGTAGATTGTTTTTAACCCTGTGGTCTTTTCGAATAAATAATTTATTATGGAATCAATATTGAACTGGATCAGTCATCATCAGCAAATGATCTATATCGTTATACTGATGATTTTTGTTGGCATAGAAATAATAGGGCGTGTTCCCAGTGTATTGCATACACCGCTTATGAGCGGGGCGAATGCAATTCATGGAGTAGTAATCATTGGTGCCATCATTGTAATGGGCAAGGCGGCTGCTGATAATTATGTTGCACTGATTTTAGGATTTATTGCGGTGATACTCGGAACCCTAAATGTGGTGGGAGGATTTGTAGTTACCGACAGAATGCTGGAAATGTTTAAAAAGAAAAAAGCCCCCTAGATCCCCCGAAGGGGGACTTTAGCAACAGCTTAAGTAATTTGAAAAGATTACAATAAAAGTCATTTTATAAAAAACCCCACTCGTCTTATAAATACGTTGAGTGGTAAACCTCTCCTTAGGGGAGGCATGGAGGAGCCGATATGGAGCTAAACATACTTACACTTTGTTATTTAATTGGTTCAGTCACTTTTATTGTGGGGTTGAAAATGCTTTCTAATCCCGCAACCGCCCGAAGAGGAAATTTAATTGCTGCTGCAGGAATGATCGTTGCTATTTTTGGAACAATTTTTTTATATACAGATGAGGAAGGGAATAAGCTGGGCAATTATGAATGGATATTCGGTGGGTTGATTATAGGAACCATTGTAGGAACATTGGCTGCAAAAAAAGTGAAGATGACGGCAATGCCTGAAATGGTAAGTTTATTTAATGGCATGGGTGGAGCCTGTGCTGCTTTAATCTCATTGGTAGAATTTAATCACCTTGTAAAGGATTTCAATCCTGAATCCTATGCCGCAAATGGGTACCAGTATTTTTCTGCGCTGAGTGGAACAACATTATTAATAATATTAGTAGGTTTAATTATCGGTTCGATATCTTTTGCCGGCAGTATGATTGCCTGGGGAAAATTGAATGGCAAAGTAAAAGATTTTGCATTTCCCGGACAGCATATCATCAACCTGGTACTTTTGGCTATTATTGTTGGATTGGCATTTATGATTATCGTGCTAAGGCCAGAGGAAACGATTCTTTTCTTCTATATTATTTTTGGCCTTTCGCTTTTGTATGGAGTATTTTTTGTTTTTCCCATAGGCGGCGCCGATATGCCGGTGGTAATTTCATTGTTGAATTCTTTTACTGGGGTAGCGGCTGCCTGCGGCGGTTTTTTATACGATAACAAAGTTATGTTAACGGGTGGAATATTGGTTGGAGCTGCCGGAACACTGTTAACGATTTTAATGTGTAAGGCCATGAACCGCTCGTTGAAAAATGTACTGATCGGTTCTTTTGGAGGAGCAAAAGCCGGGGCAGCAGTTGGTTCTAAAGATCAGGGTCATTACAAAGAAATAAGTATCAGCGATTCGGCAGTGGTAATGAGTTATGCCACCAAAGTTATGATTGTTCCCGGTTATGGATTGGCGGTAGCCCAGGCCCAGCATATTTGCCATGAATTGGAAGAGATGCTAAATGAAAAAGGAGTAGAAGTTAAATATGCTATTCACCCGGTGGCGGGCCGAATGCCGGGGCATATGAATGTGCTATTGGCAGAGGCTGACGTGAGTTATGATAAACTCCTTGAAATGGAAGACGCCAATGATGAATTTAAAACCACAGACGTTGTATTGATATTGGGTGCTAATGATGTAGTAAATCCGGCTGCTAAAAGCGATCCGGCTTCACCAATTTACGGTATGCCTATCTTAGATGTTGAGCTGGCTAAAACGGTAATTGTAAATAAGCGGAGTATGAAACCTGGTTATGCCGGAATAGAAAATGATTTATTCTTTCGGCCCAAAACCTCGATGCTTTTTGGAGATGCAAAAAAAGTATTGCAGAATTTAGTAAGTGAAATAAAAAGTCTTTAAAAAAATTTTTAGTTTTTGGTTTATAGTTGTTCCCGTGCAAATTCCTTCACAACTTATTCGATCGCTGATAGGGTTAAAAGGATTTAACCAGCAGTCTTTTCAAGAAGTACATACTTCCGGAGAGCAGGTTACTTCTATTCGGTTTAATCCCCTGAAAAATTCAATAGTGAATAATGAATGGGTAATAAAGAAGAACTTTTCAATGACCGATGAACGACTCCAGACTCCCGGCTCCCAACTTCAGCCTCCCGACACTTTGCTCCCGGCTCCCGACTCCCGGCTCCCGGCTCCGCACTCCTTGCATCTGGCTATTGGCTCCCAGCTCCCGACTCTCTCCCCCGTTCCCTGGTCCACAAAAGGTTTTTATCTTAACCATCGCCCTTCCTTCACCTTCGATCCTCTTCTTCATGCAGGTTGTTATTATGTGCAGGAAGCATCGAGTATGTTTCTGGAAGAAGCATTCAAACAAACGGTAGATATCAGCACCGACTTAAAAATATTGGATCTATGTGCTGCTCCTGGTGGTAAGTCTACGCTATTGCAATCTATTATTTCGCCCTCAAGTTTACTTGTGAGTAATGATGTAATTAAATCACGATCAGGGATACTTGAAGAAACGATGACGAAGTGGGGAGGTGCGAATGTAATTGTTACGAATAATGACCCAAAGGATTTTGCAAGGCTTGAAAATTTTTTTGATGTGGTAGTTGTGGATGCTCCTTGCAGTGGAAGTGGATTGTTTCGGAGAGATCCTTCCGCAATTGATGAATGGAGCGGGCAAAATGTTCAAGGCTGTTGTCAACGGCAACAACGCATATTGGCAGATGTATGGCCCGCATTAAAGAAAGATGGTATTTTAATTTATTCAACATGTTCTTATTCAAAAGAAGAAAATGAGGATATACTGGATTGGGTAACAGAGAATCTGCCCGCAGTTCCCTGTAAACTTTCAATGAACGCTGAATGGGGTATTGTAGAAACAATTTCTGTAAAGCATGCTGTTCCCGGATATCGGTTTTGGCCCGATAAAGTTAAAGGTGAGGGATTCTTTATTGCCTGTTTCAGGAAAATGGATGGAGGCAATTATTCACAAAGGATTGCTAAAAAATCTAAAATTGAATTGGTTAATAAATCAGAAGAAGCTCTGATTTTTCCCTGGTTAAAAAAGGATATACCTGTTCAACTGATTAAGTTTGCAGAAAGTATTTTAGCATTACCCCGTGGAATAGATCATGATTTTCTCTTACTAACGATGCATTCCTTTTATATACGGCAGGCGGGTATTCGTATTGGTAAAATTGCCGGAAAGGATTTGATACCCGATCATGCACTAGCAGTAAGTAATATAATAAATGAAGAACTTGTTGCAGTATCGTTAAATCATCAAGAAGCTATACAATATTTACGACGGGAAGAAGTTCAGGTAAACAATAGCAATTCAATAGAAGGTAAGAGCGCGATGAAACGACAAGGCTGGACGCTGGTAAAGTATGAAGGCATTAACCTCGGCTGGATAAAAATTTTGCAAAACAGAATTAATAATTATTATCCGAAAGAATGGAGAATTTTAAAGAAATGAAGAAAGTTAAGAATGAAAACTTAACTATGGATAAGGCCAGGGTTTATTGTTGAATAGAATTGGGTTTGTACAAGGGAGTGACACAAGAGGTGAGGATAGTAGCAACACTGCTGGTTACCTTAAAAAAAAACATCATCTTTGTATCAATAATGAAATAAGATCGTTATGTTAAAAATCAAAACATGCCTGGTTATATTATTTGTAGTTAGTATTTCAACACTAAATGCCCAAACCAAAATACAGATACAAGGCACTTCTCCCGGTTTGTATTTAATTCATACGGTAGCTGCAAAAGAGAATTGGTATAGTATTGGGCGGATCTATAATCAAAGTCCCAAAGAAATTGCTCCGTTTAACAATACTGCAATGGATAAGTCATTAGCTATCGGTCAAAAAATTAAAATCCCATTGACAGCAATAAATTTTTCGCAGGATGGTAAGCGTTCCGGCGATGAAGTTTTTGTTCCACTCTATCATACTGTACAGGATAAAGAATGGATGTTTCGGATAAGCACTATTTATAATAAGGTGCCGGTAGAGACTATTGAAAAATGGAATAGTATTCATAACGATCAGTTAAAGCCCGGGATGCAATTGGTGGTTGGCTATTTAAAAGTAAAAGAAGCACAATCTGCCCTTGCTGCAAATGGATCTTCCACTATTAAAGTTGTTACGGCTCCGCCGGTTGTTGTAAAAGAAATTAAGCCAGTTGAAGAAACTGAAAAAAAGGTTCCATCGGGAATGGCAAAAGTTGAGCCTATAAAAGCAGAGATAAAGGAAGAGCCTGCCAAACCAGATGAACAAGAGCAACCCAAAAAAGAAGAAATAAAAACAACAGAAGTACAGCCGGTTTCTGTAAGCGGACC
>JANNEK010000226.1:0-2457 GCA_031378605.1 Chitinophagaceae bacterium
GCTTATCTCAACGAATTCTTCTATCGGTTTAACAGAAGGACATTTGGCAAAAGTAGCTTTCATAAACTAATCGTAACTATGGTTCAAATGAAACCATTATATATAAACCAATTCACGACTTAAACGCTTAATTCTATTTATTCATTCAGGAAAAGTTATAGGGACCGTTGGAACTACCGGCAATGCAATAGGAAAGCCTCCGCATTTACACTATTCCATTTCTTCCTTATTCCCCTTACCCTGGAGAGTAGATGGTTCAAAGCACGGGTGGAAAAAAATGTTTTATCTCAATCCAATTGATTATTTGAAGGATGTTCAATAGGCGTTATTTGCCAAGATACACCTTGCTCCTCTTTTGAATTACTACCAATTATTGATTGGGTGGTATAACCATGGATATAAAATCTTTTGTTTGCATGCGGCTGTTGCATTTCTTCTATCATTTCTTTATAGGAATACTGTTTACCCGGGCAAAAAATAATGTTTTCTGCCTCTTGTTGCAATGAAACGGCGTGTGAAATCTCTCCGATAGAATTATTGTCTCCAATAGATTGAAATTTATTTTCAGGCTCAAAATTAGTTAGCCTTGACTTTGTGTATGTTGGGGTAATTCGGTTAAATAAGGACCGAATGTTTATAATCACGTTGAGAAGAATTTTTATTGGAAATGCCTGCAATGGAGAATAATGTTTTTCGACAAATTGAATCATTGCCTTATAAAAAAGTTTTATATACCGGGTATCCTTAGTGGTACTTTCTCCCTTAAAATGCAGGATGGTAGATGTTGAAAAGTAATAGTTTTGAAACCCTGCTTTTTTAATGCGGAAGCTAAGGTCAATATCTTCGGCATACATAAAAAACATTTCGTCAAAACCGCCCGTGATATCAAGCACCTTTTTTTTCACCATCATAAAAGCGCCGGATAAAGAATCCGCTTCTTGATTTTGATTCTCAGGTAAATGGCCCATATAATACCTTGCAAAAATTGAAGAGGAGGGGAAAATCCTTGTTAGCCCGCTCATTTTACAAAAAGAAGCCCATAATGTTGGAAAGCCACGTTTCGATTCTTTTAGAAATTGACCGCGACCATCAATCATTCTTATCCCTATCGCTCCTGCTAATGGTAATTGATCCATAAAAGAAACGCAGTTGAATAAGGAATCTTCCGAGATAATAGTGTCTGGATTAAGAAACAAAATATTTCTTCCAGAGGCATGTGCAATCGCGCGATTATTCGCCTTTGCAAATCCAATATTTTCACTATTGGGAACAATCTTTATTCCCGGAAAATAACATTGCACAAATTCTATCGTTTCATCGGATAAACTATTATCGATTAGAATTATCTCTGCTTTTAAGGGTTCGATTGCTTTATTTAAAGAACAAAGACATTGTTCTAAAAAGTACTTTACGTTATAGGTTACTATGATAATCGAGAGATCCATTTATACTATCAAATCTAAGTTGTAAAATGCATATTTTTAATTGAATAAATATTGTGCCTTGCCGTTTCTATCTTTGTTGTATGTTAAAAGAAACACTTATTAATGCTGCCGAAGCTGGAAGTCGTGTACTTGAACATTTTTTTAATAACAAGGCTTTACAGATTAGCCATAAGGAAGGAGTAAATAACCTTGTTACTGAAGCAGATCATGCGTCTGAAAAAGCAATTATCGATACTATTAAGGAGCAATTTCCTGATCATTTTATTTTGAGTGAAGAGGTTGGAGAAATTAGTTCGGCGAGCGAATATAAATGGATCATCGATCCCATTGATGGTACAATTAATTTTGCACATGGAATTCCGCTTTGTTGTGTTTCGATAGGAATAGAACATAATGGTAGTATTGTTATGGGTGTTGTTTATAATCCTTTTTTAAAAGAATTTTATTTTGCTGAAAAAGGAAAGGGGGCATCTTTAAATGGAAATACTATTTCTGTTAGTTCTCAAAGCAGCGTTTTAAAATCATGTTTGGTTACTGGTTTTCCTTATACATATTCGGATATGGTTAATGGCCCTCTTGAATGTTTCGAACGATTTATTCGAAAAGGAATTCCTGTTCGGCGCCTTGGTTCTGCAGCGATTGATCTTTGTTGGGTGGCAGCAGGAAGGTTTGATGGATTTTATGAACATCACCTGAATGCCTGGGATAGTGCAGCCGGTTTTTTGATTGTTGAGGAGGCCGGAGGCAGGGTTACCGATTATTCTGGTGGGAAGTATTCTCCGTACCAACCTAAGATTCTAGCAACAAATGGAATGATTCACGAGGAAATGCTTCAGTGGATAAACAATAACCAATCCCCACCGGTAGCTAAACAGTAATAAAATAGTTGAATAGTACGCCTAAGAATAAACAGATAAAAACAATAAGCGGAGACGATAGTTTGGTGAAAGTAAGTAATGCCCAGGTTCCAATAATTACTCCAATGTTTAAAATACTTAGTGTTTTAAATTCG
>JANNEK010000247.1:0-2351 GCA_031378605.1 Chitinophagaceae bacterium
CCACCACTTCTTACGCTAAATGGTAAATTTTGCCTTAATCTTCTTTCACCTGCCACAATGAATGAATCCAAAATTTCATTATTGTCATACCATGGTAATGTTGCCATTAGTGAATCAGATTCCTCTGGCGTTCCGCAATCAAGATCTACTTGAGAAAACAAATTAATACTTGAAATCATCAAAACGATAATTATTTTAGTGAAGCTATTCATATGTTTCATTATTTGTAACTATTCAGTAGCCAAATTAGCAATATTTATCAATTCGCTGAAGACTTCTTTGCCAGATTTAATAGTAGTATCGACAATTGATCTAAGAATAGCAAAGTCGGAAGCTCCTTTTTCGGATCTGAATTGTCCAGACACTTTCTGCTTGACTTTTATATTTCTAATTGCACGCTCACTACCATTATTGTCCGGGGGTACTTCTTCATGGTAAAGGAATAGCAAAATAGAATCTCGATATTTTATTCCCCTGTTCTGAAAGGTAATCAGCTTTTTAAATTTCTTTGGAATTTCCTGCTTTAATAATCTTGTTAATCTTCTTTCAAGCTTGTCTCGTTGAGGAATTGGATTTAAATAATCACTTGGTTTTAAAATGTTTTTAAGCACAATTGCTTCCTTTATTAGTTCTTTAAATTTTATAGCCCAGTCATTATTATAGAGTTCAAATAGATAAACCAAATCTCTTAATAAATGGGAAGTACAAACTTGATGACCTTTTGCTTTGCATTTAAACTGAGCAGCCCAACAATCATGATTTAGAATTGCATGTAATAAACCATTTTTAAAAAGGCTTTCAATGGTGTCAAAACCTCTACTGCTTGAGAATGCAATGTAAGTAAAGAATTTATTTTGCCAAGTCCAGAACCAGCCCTTTTCTTTGTTAACTTTTGCACCAGTTTCATCGCAACCAAGATTCATTGCAGCTTCCACTCTGTCTTTCAAAGAATCATAAATAGGTTTACATTTTTTGACAAATCTTTGCAAAACGTGATTGATGCCCCCGGTAGATATTTCCAAATTCATAACACATTCAAAAAATTCACGCATTCGTTCATATGGCATAAACTGCCTGGTATGCATATAGGCTATAGTCGCCTCGATATTACTTCCATATTGAACCATCGATTTGACAGTATCTGGAAATACCTCGCAGTTGATGTGTCCACAATTACATCGGATTGAAAATATACGATGCTCGGTACAAGTCACTTTTATGGGTGGAATATCAAACACCTGTCGGGATTCAATACATTCATTTCCTCTATCACTTAAACTTGTACCACATTGATTGCAAACCTTTGGAATATGCTCAATTACTTCATCCGGATCTTTTCTAAATTCCAATGTTTTGCCTTTATGTCCATGTTGACCTCCAGCTTTTTTGTCGCTCTTTTCTCTCAAACTTTTATTTCGAACCGGATTATTCATATCTGATGACGGCGGCATGCTTGAATTACTGCTGTCCTTTTTAATCTTGTACCGGGATAATTCTTCTTTTAATTTTTCATTCTTTTTTTCCAATGATTCTATCCTTTGATTCAAGACAACTTCCCTTTTTGCAGATGATTCAACTTTGTCTTGTAATATTGAATAATTAGCTTCTAATTGGGCGATTTTATTAGTTAAGAATGATATGAGTTGTTCTGATGTCAATTGAATAATCTTTGATTACAAAGATCCTATCAAATGCCTAAGTTGAAACATTTCATGCAATTTACTTTGTAACATATCATTATAAATTTTTCAACTATAATGTGAAAACTAACTGTTTATTTTGAAATTTAAAAAATAGGTACTCAAAACATGTTGAGAACTCCCCGTTTTCTGTATTTTTACTACTGAATTGTTACAACAATTTAACAATCAATCCTGCAGATTTTCATTTTTCTTTTTATGACAATCACCAGCTTTAGGTCCGTCTGGTTTGGACATTTCTTTTTCTCCTGAAGTATTTACACGGAATTCAACTCTTCTGTTGATGTTGTGATTATTGTTATGACCACCAAGTGGGATTTCTTCACCTTCATACATTAGCGTTAATCGTTCTCTCGACACTTTATAGATGTTTACTAAATAATCAATGGCTTCTTTTGCACGATTATAAGAAAGCACTTTATTATAGGCATTGGAATGTCTGATATCGGTATGCCCTTCTACTATAATCTTTAAATCAGGATGTGTTTTCATTACATAAGCAACACTTGCCAATTGTGGTGAATATTTGATATTGATACAATATTCATCCAATTTAAAATGAATCATAGGTAAAAACCAATCGATGTAACTCAATGATCCACCATGACCGCCAGTTGTATCTGAGCCTGGAGGGAAAGCCATTTTTTGATC
>JANNEK010000256.1:0-20339 GCA_031378605.1 Chitinophagaceae bacterium
TGTGTACGACTGGTTACAATTTATTGGAGCCGAAAACAAACAGGGCAATATTACTGCCGCTGAATGCAATGATATCATTCGCAAGCTAAGTTTGAAAAGTTACGAGGGCAGTTACAAAATATTAATACTATGGATGCCCGAATATTTAGAAAAGGAAGGAAATAAATTATTAAAACTAATTGAAGAACCACCACCCGATACTCTATTTATACTGGTAGCAGAAAATGAATCGTTGATATTACCCACCTTACTTAGCCGCTGCCAACTAGTAAAAATTCCACCATTAGAAACAAGTGCTGTTGCCAACGCATTAATGGAAAGGGCTAAACTGTCTGCTGAACAAGCAAGGCAAATTGCTTCCGTATGTGAGGGTAACTATCATGAGGCAATTCAAATTATTCAACATGCAGAAGAAGATTGGCAAGCTTTATTGCGCGATTGGCTAAATGCTATTTTAAAAACAGGACCCATCGCCCAGGTAAAGTGGGTGGAAGAAACATCGAAAATGGGTAGGGAAAAACAAAAACAATTTTTAAGATACTTTAATCATTTGCTTGAACAGGCGATTCATTTAAGGGTTCGGGGAAATATGGTTGGTGACAATAAGATGGTTGGTGAAGACACCAACCATTTAATAGAAATTGATTTTGCCATACGGCTTAATAAAATTGCAGACATTGCTCAGCAACAGGCCATTATTGAAGAATTGGACAAAGCCTCCTATTATATAGAACGCAATGCGAATAGCAAAATGCTGTTTCAGGCGCTTACTATTAAACTCTATCATATCATTGCTGATAAATCGCTATTTTTGACTCATTGATAAGAATATGTGAGGATGCCTGTCTGCTTTTGGCCCTGGTAAGAGCAGACACAGATTTGAATAGGTGTTTTGGAAGTTGCGTTAACCTGAGTTTCATTGGTAATTTATATATATACCGCTTGACTTGAAACATAGATAATAGTTGTTGAAGTACTTGCTGTATACATTTCGATCTCTTTCTGCTGAAAAGAGATCCCAAGTACAAGAGTGCGACGCAACCAACGCTGAATAGAGATTATCTGCCTGGCTCCCCATCTTTCTTATTCTATTTTTTATTCATTTAAACATGCATACAAATGGGCTGTACTTCTTGTAGCTCGGGCGGCGGAAAAGTATCTGGTTGTAAAAGTAACGGCGGTTGCAGCAGCGGTGGCTGTAATCGTATGAACGTGCACGATTGGTTGGCCAATTTACCGTTCAGTGACCCTGAAAGTATGTGCCGCATTATGGAAGTAAGTTTTAACAACGGTAGTCGAAAAGAATTTTTTAGAAATAATACCACTCATCTTTTTGAAAAAGGAGATATGATAACAGTAGAGGGTGTTGCAGGATTTGATGTTGGCTCCGTAAACCTTACCGGTGAAATTGTACGATTGCAGTTAAAAAAGACTGGTGTAAGTGAAACAGATCCGGAAATAAAAAAAGTAATGCGCCATGCCGGCGATAAAGACCTTGAACTATTAGAACAAAATAAGGCACGGGAAGCAGAAGCAGTGATCCGTTCAAGAGCTATAGCCAAGCAACTGAACCTGGGTATGAAAATAAGTGAAGTAGAAATTCAGGCCGATGGGCGCAAGGCTACTTTTTATTATATAGCCGATGACCGTGTTGACTTTCGTGAACTTATTAAAGTATATGCCAGGGAATTTAAAGTAAAAGTTGAAATGCGGCAGATAGGCGCCCGGCAGGAAGCAGCTAAAGTGGGAGGCATTGGCAGTTGCGGTCGTGAATTGTGTTGCAGTAGCTGGCTCACCGATTTTAAATCGGTTAATACTACCGCTGCGCGATATCAGAATTTATCGATCAATCAAACTAAACTAAGTGGTCAATGCGGAAGATTGAAATGTTGTTTGAATTATGAATTAGATACCTATTTAGATGCATTACAACATTTTCCTGAAAATGCTGAAAGCCTGCAGGTAGCAAAAGGCAATGCCTTTCTTGTAAAAAAAGATATTTTTAAAACACTGATGTGGTATACCTTACCTGATAGCAGTAAGCAATATCCACTAACTATTGAGCGTGTACGAAAAATAAAACAACTGAATGCCCAGGGTGTTATACCCGAAGAACTGGAGGCTGTTGATTTAACCAGTCAGAAAACCAAAGAAGTTGAACCCGCATTTGCAGATTTAGTTGGACAAATAAGTTTACGCACCCTTGATAAAGCAGATAGTAAAAAACGTCGAAATCAAAAAGATCAGCCCCAACAACGTTCTCAGGGACCAAGGCCCCCTCAAAACAAACCCCAGCAGCAAAGGCCCCCACAAAAGCCACCTCAACAAAAACCAGTGCAGCAAAAGCCATCGCAACAACCAAGAATTCCGATTCAGCGACCTCAGCAGGGTCCGCCAAAAGATGATACTAACAATAATCCAAATACATCGCAACCTTAATAAACGTTACTATTCAATGAATGCCCGATCCCCAAAATCATTCATTCTAAAATTGTAACTTTCGAATAGCAAGGACGTTTGATTGTATTTTTTATTATAGAGAAGTTGTATGAAACGTTTTATTATGAAAACTTTTATGATAGTAGCGATTGTTCTTATTGTATGGGCAATAATTGCACCCGGTTGCATGACTTTTCGCAAAGCTGACAGCGAAATGAAAAAAGAATTTGAAGCAAAAGGTGTTCAACTTACCACAGCTATAGAAAAAATTGATGGCCGAAACCTGCATTATGCAAAAACAGGCAGCGATAGTTTGCCCACTATTTATTTTGTACACGGAACACCGGGAAGTTGGGATGCCTTTGCCGGCTATCTGGAGGATAAAGAATTACTGCAACACTACCGGCTTATTTCCCTGGATCGCCCGGGTTTTGGATTTAGTGATTTTGGAGAAGCGGTTAATCTGCAACGTCAGTCTGAAATAATCAGCCCACTTTTTTATAAATTAGCCAATAATAAGCCAGTATATATTGTAGGTCATTCGTTGGGTGGACCAATGATTGTAAAATTAGCAGCGGACAATCCAACTTTTTTTTCTGGCCTTATCCTATTAGCCGGTTCGGTTGATCCGGCAGAGGAAAAATCGGAGAAGTGGCGACCTTTTTTATATAAAACACCCCTAAACTGGCTTGTACCGGGAGCACTGCGGCCAAGCAATGAAGAACTATGGTATTTGAAAAAAGACCTTGTATACTTAAAAGATGATTTTAAAAAAGTAACCTGCCCTGTTTTTATTTTACATGGCAATAAGGATGTATTGGTACCGGTACACAATGTTGAGTATGCAAAAAAAATGCTGAGCAATTCATCGTCTGTTTCAATTACCATTTTTCCGGAAGAAAATCATTTTATTCCATGGACAAGATTTAAAGAAATAAAAGAACTTTTACTAAAACTGCCTACCAAGCCTGCTACACATACTATGAGCAGTCAATAATGTTTTGTATCTTCAAAAAATAAATTAATAACTATGTCTTCAATTTTTAAGTCGGGTAACCCGGCACTCAGTGAAAAAATATTTAATAAGAATGTAGCTGTACAGTATGAGGATACGATGACAGAAAAAGGAACGCTTAACAAATTTGGATTAATGTTGCTTTTGCTGATTGCTGCCGCTTCCTTTACGTGGAAGGCTGCCAATGAAGGCAGGAATATAACCGGATGGATGATTGGCGGTGCAATTGTTGGGTTGATCATAGCTATAGTACTTGCTTTTAAACCGCAGTTGTCGAGCTACCTTGCACCTGTATACGCATTAGCAGAAGGAGTTTTTTTGGGGGCTATTTCTGCCTACTATAATAATGCCTTTGCAACAACAGCTCCGGGTATTGTAATGCAGGCAGTAGGTTTAACATTTGGCGTTGTAATAGCGATGTTTGCTTTGTATCGTTTTGGTATTATTAAGGCAACAGAAAAATTTAAGGCAATAGTGTTCACGGCCACTGCTGGCATTGCCGTTTTTTATTTAATATCAATGGTATTGAGATTATTTAATATTCAAATGCCACTTATTCACGAAAGCACTACTATGGGAATTGTATTTTCATTTATAGTAGTAGGTATTGCCGCATTGAATTTAATTCTTGATTTTGATATGATTGAAAAAGGCGCTTCAATGGGTGCACCAAAATATATGGAATGGTATGGCGCATTTGGCCTGATGGTTACCATTGTTTGGTTGTATATTGAAGTATTACGATTACTATCAAAATTTGCTTCAAAAAAATAGAATCGATAACTCGGCGAGTGTACACAATAAAAAAAGGCTATCAATTTATTTGATAGCCTTTTTTATTAGAGAATCTTTATTAATTAAAATGAGTTTTTTAGCTTACAATAAAGTTGGATGACCCATTAGTAAATTTACCTGCCATCGCCATCTAATAAATTTCCTAACCCGCCCAGTAAACTACCTTCTTCTTTTCTCCGGATACCGCCATAGGAAATAATTCTGCTGGCAAGGCGGCTAATCGGCAGGGTTTGTATCCAAATTTTTCCGGGTCCGCGTAAGGTGGCGAAAAATAATCCTTCCCCACCAAATAGAGTATTTTTAATTCCGCCAACAAACTGAATATCGTAATCAATTGTTTTAGTGTAGGCCACCAAACATCCGGTATCAACCCTGAGAAATTCGCCCGGTTGTAATTCTCTTTCAAATACGTGACCGCCGGCGTGTACAAAGGTCATTCCATCTCCTTCTAATTTTTGCATAATAAATCCTTCGCCACCAAACAAACCTGTACCGAGTTTACGCTGAAATTCAATACCAACACTTACACCTTTTGCAGCGCAGAGAAATGCATCTTTTTGCGCAACAATTTTTCCTCCTAAAAGAGAAAGATCCAAAGGAATTATTTTACCAGGATACGGGGAAGCAAAACTTACTTTTCTTTTTCCCTGAGCATTATTTGTAAAAGCGGTCATGAATAAACTTTCGCCAGTGAGTATGCGCTTTCCTGCCGACATCAGCTTTCCTAAAAACCCACTGTTTTGTTGTTTAGAGCCATCGCCAAAAATGGTTTCCATTTGTATGCCATCATCCATCATCATAAATGCTCCACTTTCGGCAATCGCTGTCTCTTCTGGATCGAGTTCAATTTCTACATATTGCATTTCTTCTCCGTAAATACGATAGTCTATTTCGTGATTTGTTTTCATGATTTATTTTTGTGAAGATAAATATCTTTTTTAGCCAATACGATCGACCCTGAATAGTTTTACCAATAATTTTCCTTTGGTGCTACCTACGAATCAATAACTTTTCAACCAACAACGTATTATTTTTTTACTCCCAGCAATCGTGGAAACACAGGTTTCCCCTGAATTGCTTTTACGATCCACATTATGAATACCAATAAAAAGAATAACGGGCCTGTAAATCCCAAAAGGGCGACCCATTTTGTGCCATAAAATTTAGACATAGGCCTTCTCATACGTTCAGAAACCAGGTACATAGAAGGTACCAGTAAAAGGGTCATAAAAAAAGCAAATATTAATCCGAAAATAAGCGTCCAGGACAAAGGCCCCCAGAACACGACACTATCACCTCCCATAAAAACATTGGGTCTGAAGTGTTGGAATAAACCGAGCCAATCTATATTCAAGCCAATGGCAAGTGGTAATAATCCAAGAATAGTTGCCAGCGCCGTTAAAAGCACAGGAATAATCCGAATCTTTCCTGCTTGTATAACCGCTTCCCTTGTTTTCATACCGCGCGCCCTTAATTCATCTGTAAATTCGATTAGTAAAATAGCATTCTTTACAACAATTCCGGCGAGGCCCACCACTCCCAATGCTACCATGATGGTAGACAAGGTCATTCCCGTAATTGCAAATCCAAGTAAAACCCCAATAACACTAAAAAATATTTCGGTAAGTACAATGAACGGTTTACTAAGGGAATTGAATTGGATTACCAATATCATAAATATCAAACCAAGTGCAATGATAAGGGCCAATCCCAAAAAGCTTATTGTTTCCTGCTGTTCTTCCTGTTGACCAGTTTGCCGAATAATTACATTGTCTGGCTTATCCTTAAAATTATCAATAGCTCTGCCTACTTCAAGATTTATACGGTTAGGATCTGCGCTTTCGGGTATATTGGAATAAATAGAGATTACCCGCTTTAGATTTTTACGTTTAACTCCACCCAACGTATTGTTATAATCAAACTTAACAACATTACTAATCGGCACCTGCCTCACCTGGCCCGAACTAAAGTCGCGGTAAGTAATCTTCATGTTTTGAAGTTCCGTCAGGTTATTTCGAAGCAGATCGGTATAACGGACCTGGATCTTGTACTCATCTTCTCCGTCTTTCAACTTACTCGCTTCACGACCAAATAATGCGGCACGAAGCTCGCTTCCTATTTGAGTGGTGCTGAGCCCTTCCCTTAAGGCCCGCTCACGGTCAATGGTAAGCGATAATTCGGGTTTCGTCACATCCACATCCAGCTTAAGCTTTTCAATTCCTTCGATATTTACGCTGTCGAGGTAATTTTTTAATTGTACAGAAGTATGAACGATTTGGTCAAAATCATCGCCCACTATTTCAATATTAACGGGTGCTCCGGAAGCAGGTCCGTTTTGTTGGCCCTGCAGCGTAATTTCGGCTCCGGGAACATCCTTTACAACCTTGCGGAGTTTATCAACGTAGGTGGATGTTTTTTGACCATGTCTTTTTTCAAATTCTACAAAAGAAATTTGAATGCGGCCTAAATGAGGCTGGGTTCCGCGTTCACCCTGAAATGGATCAGTAGCGCCTACTGCCACATTTGAAATTACGGATTCAACGATTGGATTATTTTCACCCAAGACTGAAAAAACCTTTTTTTCCATTTCAAAGGTAACGCTGTCGGTAACCGAAGTTTTTGTACCAACTGGCATTTTAATGTACACATAAACAATCGGTGGATCACCTGTTGGAAAGAAAGCTGTTTTGGTTCTGCCCGTGGTAATCGATCCAACCAGTGCCATTAATGCAACAACAAATAAAACAAATACACTTACAATTAACCATCCCGGCCTTTTTCCACGAAGCGCCCATTTCAAACTGCTTTCATAATGATTCATCAACCATGGAAGTACTTTACGCTGAAAACCGTGAATAATATCATTCAGAATATACCGGTTAAAGATGAACAATAACACCATTAGAAGCATAAAATTCCCGAAGCCATGGAATTGAAACAAATGGGCAAGAATGCCTAGGCCAAAGAAAGACCAAAACCATTTTTTTCTAAACAGTGCATTTTTCGGTTCTACATCCGGGTAATGCTCTGGTTTCATAAATGAAGTGGCAAACACCGGGTTGATAAGAAAAGCCACAATCAATGAAGCGCTGAGTGTAAGTATAAGAATTGCCGGTAAATAAATCATAAACTTGCCAATGATACCCGGCCAGAATAATAATGGGAAAAAAGGAGCAAGCGTTGTCACGGTTCCTGATAACACGGGCGCAAATACTTCGCCTGCCGCGGTTTTAGCGGCAGTTTTAATTGGAACCCTGCCATTGGCGAATATGCGGTGGGTATTTTCAATTACAACAATCGCATCATCTACAATAATTCCCAATCCGAATAACAATCCGAACAATACTATAAAATTCAGTGTAATCGTTGTACCAACAATTGCATCGGCTGCCGGAATAAACAGGAAAGCTATAAAAACGCTTAGCGGTACACTTAAGGCAACAAAAAACGCATTGCTTACGCCCATAAAAAACATTAGCACCAGTAATACTAATATGAAACCAATGATTATAGTATTAATCAATTCATTAAAAGAAGTACGGGTAGGTATGCTTTGATCACCACTTATCGAAACATCAAGGTCGGCAGGGAAAACGGTTGCCTTCATTTGCCTGATGATTTCATTTATCTTCTCAGATGTATTTATCAGGTTCTCCCCTGGTCTTTTAACAACCTGAAGAATAATGGTATTTTTCTTATTAATCCTTGAGTAGCTTTCTTTTTCTTTTACTGAATCAACGATTTGAGCAATGTCTTTAAGATTAATGGGCTGCCCGTAAATATTCTTTATCACAATATTTTCCATGTCTCTCGCACTTACAAATTGACCTTTTACCTGGATAGTAGGCTGCATCCCCCCGATTTTGATATTGCCCGCACTGATATCACGATTTTCTCCTGCAATGGAATTGGCAATATCATTGAACCCAATTCCTGCTGCTTCCATTCTATATTTGTCGACATTGATTTGAATTTCTCGCTCTGGCGCCCCTGTTAGATCGGCCCTTGTAATTTCCGGTAGCTCTTCTACCCGATCCTGCAGATCTTCTGCATAGTTCTTTAATTTTAAGGGGTCGTAATTTCCTGCCACATTGATAAACATAATCGGGAAATCGGAAAAAGCCACTTCAATTACATTGGGTTGCTGAGTAAGATCCTGTGGCAGATCAGACTTTGCTTTATCAACAGCATCTTTTACTTTTTGCTTTGCCATGTCCACTTTGACATCGGTTTCAAATTCTACCAGAATACTGCTGAAATCCTGGATAGAAGTACTTTTTATATTCCTGATTTTTACCCCGCTTATTCCTTTTAATTGTTTTTCGATTGGTCGAGTAACCAGGTTTTCCATATCCTTTGGTGAAGTACCAGCGTAGATGGTCGTAACAAATATCTGCGGCATCACGATATCCGGAAAATTCTCCTTGGGTAAAGAAGTGAAAATACTTAAACCCCATAATGTAATACCAATTGTAGCAGCGTATGCAACTGTTGTATGGTCTATGACCCAATTCGTAGGTTTAAACTTTTTTAGTTTTTCGGAAACTTTACTCTGAATACTCATGTTATTCTTATTTTTTCAAATCCGCCTTCCAGCTTTATAATAATTTCAAATGCCCTGATTATTTTTCTGTAATCACATCCTGCCCGTCGTATACACCCTGATAACCCTGGTTGATCAAAAACTGGCCAGGCAGCAAACCACTCTTAACTTCAATCATCTCGCCATAGATTTGTCCAACGACAATAGGTTTTTTTCGTGCAATTTGTTTTCCTTTCTCATTCTCCAAAACATACACATACTTGCCACTGATATCCGTTTGAATTGTTGTTAATGGAATAACAATGGTATTATTAGATGCATAATCTTTGATCTTAACCGTTAGTAACTGGTTTGGTTTCAGTGCCGGGTCTGATGGTATATTTGCTTCTGCAATTGCACCCCTTGAATTTGCATTAATGGTTTGACCGATCCGCGAAATGGTAGCATTGAATTTCTTATTAACATCATTTATTTCAATAACAACCGCCGTACCCGGTTTAATACTGGAAAGATAGTTTTCGGGTACATCAACTACTGCTTTAAGGTGCGATTTATTTACGATACGTATCTGTGGACCGACCGCTGTAGCTCCTTGGAAAAGTTCTCCTTCCTTAACATTTACCAAATCAGCCACACCCGTAACGGTACTGTAAACATTGGTTTGATTTAATTGTTCCTGAGCCATCTTCACTCCTTCTTCCGTTTGCTTCAATTGATTTTCCAATGCATCAACATTATTTTTTGCATTCAGTAATTGTACTTCTGTACCAATTCCCTGATCCCATAAGTTCTTATAACGCTGGTATAGGTTTTTTGCCAACGTCAACTGCGTATTAATTCCCTCTACAGCTTGTTTTGCGGTTGACACTCCCTGGCGCGCCAGGGCATCCTCCATTTTCAATATAAGCTGTCCCTTCCTTACCTGATCGCCTGCCTTAATATATAATGACCTTACCATTCCCGGTGCCCCACGGGGAGATACATACGAAATATTCTCAGCATCTACTTTCCCCTGGAGGTCGATGTAATGAATAAAATTTTGAACAGCTAGTGTTGTAATACCTACCAGCTTTGCTCTGCGTGCTGTGGTGGTATCCAAAAGCGCTATTTCCTTTTCTAAAGCCACCGTTTTTTCATTAATCTTATTTTGCTCGCTTTTCAATTTCTGCAATTCCGATTTTTTATCGTTAACGTTTCCCTTTTCCTCCTTAGAAGAGGATCCACAGGCGATCAACAATAAAATAAAAAATACTGTACTTGTACATTTCAAAAAATTAAGCATACTATTATTTTTATAAATCATTCAATTATTTTACAGTTTTCCAATTGCTTTCAGGTAATCTATTTTGGCAATTATTGCATCGTAGAGTGAAGTGATGTAGTTGCTTTGAGCTCCTTTCAAATCAACTTGTGCCCCATTAATCTCCAATTGAGAACCGGTACCTGCCTCATATTTCTTTTTTGTTTGCATATAGACCGTTTCAGCCAGCGCCATATTTTTCTTTTGAAAATCCAATGATTGTATTGCTATGTTGAAGTTATTTCGAGAAACGGTTACGTCATTATCAATTGAAAGCTTTAAAGCATCAATCTGGTTTTCCGCTTTCTGTAAATCAATTTTCGCCTGATTAATTTTTGCCTGGGTAGCAAACCCATTAAAAATGGGAATTGATATATTCAGATTGATGGCAGAAATTGAAAACCAATCGCCTTTCTGAAAAAAATTGAACTTATTCCGTTGTGCGTTTTTGGCATAACTGCCATTTAAAGAAATAGTAGGGATCAGGCTTAGTTTATAACGGCGTATATTAAATTCTCCTAATTTTTTTCCCAATTGCGCATATTGAAAATCTTTTCTTTCTTCATAAGAATAGGTATCATTTTCGAGCATCCCCTCTTTTATACTCGCATCACTTATGGTATCTGTAAGTACCAGCTCATCTTTTACAGGCATACCCATCAATGTTTTTAATCCATAATAACCATTGGAAATACTATTTGCAATTTTATTTTTTTCCGTTTGAAGGTTATTAAGCTGAACTGATACTTTATCAACATCCAGCTTTTCTGCAAATCCATTTTCATAAATAATACGGGTATCTTTTAATAATTTATTGAGCCTGTCAATCGTTGCATCCAGTAATTCAACCTGGGTTTTACCCACTGCCAATTGATAATAAATTTTATAGATATTAGCTTTAATTGCTTCTTCGGTTACAGCTACCTGTTTATTTTTCCATTCAATAGCGGTTGCCCTGGCCTGCAAGCCAACGAAAACCTGCCCATCAAACAGCAATTGGTTTAAAGAAACTCCGGCGCTTGCATTGTACTTGGTACCAAATTGAGCGGCAATAAATCCAAAATTGGAAGGAATCTGAATAGGATTTCCACTGCCATCTTTCACGCCTTCATCTATAAGCACCTGATAGGTGGAAGGAGAAATAAAATTCGGTAATACCTGCGTTGCAATGCTCGCATTATAAGTAGTACCCAACGATGCGTTGATATGCGGGTAGGCAGCGGCTGTAAATTCGCGATTAATTTCTTTCTGAGATTTAATATCCAGCAATGCATTTTTTACCTGTACATTATTTTTTGCTGCAAAATCAATTGCCTGTAGTACCGAAAAATCGTAATGCTTTACGATGCCTGTATCATTTTTTTCACGGGGTTGGGTTTGTGCCATTACGGAAAAAAATAATCCATTAATCATCGTGGCCAGTACAATTATTTTTCTTCCCCATTTTAAATAAGAATTCATATTAAACAGATTTTTTACTTCTTTCTTGTTGATATTTTAAAATTAGCTTATGCCCTTTTATACTGGCAAGTCCAAATACATAATGTTCAATCAGTTCTTTAGCCACATCTGCCGGATTGTATTTGCGTGGAGGAAATAAATCGATATTAAACGAAAGCAACATCGATTCCAGCCGAAATTTTGACATAATATCTACATTTAATTCAGGACGATACAACTCTTCCTGCACTCCTCTTTCAATATTAGCGGCTATGATTTTACCAAGAAACTCATGTTTATGCCGAAGAAATTTCTGGTACGATTTAAAATGAAATTTTTCAAGGTCATAAAGTACCATTGGGTTCATATTTCTGAACTGTTCAATGATCTGTTCCATGGTCAAAAAAATTTCATGCACTGCATCTCTGGCTGTTGCTCCGCATATATTACAATCCTTTTGAATGCACCCAATTTCGTCTTCAACTACCGCGTCTACTAATTCATCTTTATCGGCAAAAAACTGATAGATCGTTTTTTTAGACATACCCAATTGCGCTGCAATATCATCCATCGAAACCGAACGGATGCCATAACGCATAAACAGCTCATTGGCCTTAACCTGTATTCGCTCCCTTGTTTCCATATTACTAATAATCGGGAGCAAAACTATGGAAACTTTTTTTGTTGTCGAAGTTTCTATGTATTTATATTTCCATTTATCCTATTTAATTAAAACAACTGTTCGTTTTGCAATTTTCGGTAAACCGGGATAGTACACCTAATTTTGATTGAAATTCAGGACAATTATGAGATCGAAAATTACTTTGAAAAAATTATTTCAGTTTTTTCTTCAGGGTTTAATTATTTTGGCACCTATTGCTATAACTATTTATGCAGTAACCAGTTTATTTAACTTTATCGACGGTATATTACCAGGTCTTTTAGAAAAGTTGGCGCCGAATCTGATTCCCAACGATTCTAACGGTAAACCAATTCAACTTCCGGGTGTAGGATTTTTATTAGTATTACTGATCATCATTGGAGTAGGGTACATTTCCTCTTCGTTTATTGTTGGACGAATGGTAGAATTATTCGATAAAATTCTGGAGCGAACCCCTGGCATTAAGATTATTTACTCTACTGTAAAAGATTTTATAGAGGCTTTTGCCGGCAATAAACGAAAATTCGACAAAGCCGTGTTAGTTAGCATCGAAGGAAATGATGTTTGGAGGGTCGGTTTTATTACCCAGGAAGAATTGAACGAATTTGGCTTAAAGGATTTTGTAGCAGTTTATTTACCACAATCCTATGCTTTTGCCGGTCATCTGTATTTTGTAAAAAAGGATCGCATAAAATTTTTAACAGATATAAGTTCTTCCGATGCAATGAAATTTGCTATTTCGGGCGGGGTTACCGAAATTGAAGAAGATTTGCCGAAGACGGCCGCTCCAACCTCCAGCTAAGTGATGCTTCGATACATTTTATGAAGCAGCTATACATTATTGCGGTATTGTTATTGTTAACTGAATCTAGTTTTTGCTGGGGCTTTTATGGTCACCGGAAAATAAATTATTATGCTGTTTTCCTGCTTCCGCCAGAAATGCTGTTGTTTTATAAAAAGAATATAGCCTTTATTAGTGAACATGCTGTTGACCCCGATAAAAGAAGATATGCTGTAGCAACCGAAGGGCCCCGGCATTATATCGACCTGGATCACTATGGCCAATTTCCATGGCAATCATTTCCTCATCAGTGGAAAGAAGCCGTGGATCTGTATTCAGAAGATACTTTACTAAAACATGGCATTGTTCCCTGGTGGATACAAACAATGCTCTATCGTTTAACCGACGCCTTTAGAGAAAAAAATCAAAATAAAATACTTCGCCTTTCAGCAGAGATCGGGCATTATATAGGAGATGCACATGTACCATTGCATACAAGCAGCAACCATAACGGTCAACTTACAAATCAACGGGGTATTCATGGATTCTGGGAATCAAGAATACCCGAATTACTCGCAGAAAAAGAATGGAATTTTTTTATTGGTAAAGCCGAATTTATTAAAGATCCTCTATCTTTTACCTGGAAGAGAATATTGGAAAGTGCCGCTGCCGCAGATACGGTATTAACGCTGGAAAAAAGACTTAGCAATAATTATCCTGCCGATCAAAAATTTTCTTTTGAAGAACGAAATGGGATACTCGTTAGACAATATGCTTCTTCCTATGCTAAAAAGTATAACAACTTATTGAATAATATGGTGGAAAGAAGAATGCAGCAATCGATTTTTGCTGTTGCTTCTTTTTGGTTTACGGCCTGGGTAAATGCCGGGCAACCCGATTTGAAAGCGCTTTCTTCTATTTCTTTCAATGATGAAGAGTTAAAAGAAATGGAAACACTCAATAAGTTATGGAAAGAAGGAACATTAAAAGGAAGAGAATGTTATTAATCTCTACGAAAATCCTACTGCTTTTAGTATTGAATTGAATACTTTTGCAACCTCATTCATCATAAATCAGAAAGGTAAGTGGTAGCCACAGAACAACAAATAATTCACAACTTTAATGCGGGTCCCAGCATTCTTCCGAAAGAAGTGTTTGAACAGGCAAGCCAGGCAATTCTAAATTTTAATAATACCGGATTATCAATTCTTGAAATTGGTCATCGTACAGAAATGTTTGAATCTGTAATGAATGAGGCAATAAGCCTTGTGAAAGAATTGATGCAATTAGATAGCGATCGGGAAGTACTGTTTTTGCATGGAGGCGCAACTACCCAATTTATGCAAATACCAATGAACCTGCTCAATGAAAATGCAGTTGCATCCTATACCGAAACAGGCACCTGGGCAACCAAGGCTATTAAGGAAGCAGCATTATTTGGCAACGTAAGTATTGCAGGATCCTCTAAAGCTGATAATTATACAAGCATACCTAAGAAACTTTCAATAGATCCAAGTGCCGTATACCTGCACATTACCACTAATGAAACAATAGCTGGTACTCAATGGAAAAATATTCCTTACGATTGCGGAACAAGCCTGGTAGCCGATATGAGCAGCGATATATTAAGCCGCCGTCTGGACTTTAATAAATTTGATCTTATCTATGCCGGTGCGCAAAAAAATATGGGAGCTGCCGGGGTAAACCTGGTGATCGTTAATAAAAATGTTTTAGGTAAAGTTTCCCGATCAATTCCAACAATCCTCGATTACCGCAATCATATAAAAGAAGCAAGTATGTTGAACACTCCCCCGGTGTTTGCTGTGTATGTGGCGATGCTTACTTTACGCTGGCTAAAAAACAGTGGAGGTATTGATGCAATTGAAAAGATAAATAATAAAAAAGCTATGTTATTATATGACACCTTAGATAGTCTTCCGATTTTTAAAGGCCCGGTACTGAAAGAAGACCGAAGTTATATGAATGCAGTTTTTATTACAGAAAATCCTGTACTTGAAAAAGAATTTATTGAGCTTTGTAAGAAAGAAAAAATGATTGGAGTTAAAGGGCATCGCAGTGTTGGTGGCTTTCGGGTTTCTTTATACAATGCATTACCACTGGAAAGTGTAGTTGCTTTTACCGACCTTATGAAAGATTTTGCAAACCGAAAAGGATAATATTCATGGCTTCTGTTATACCATTTAAAGCACTAAGACCTGCTATTGATTTAGCAAAGCAGGTAGCTTCCCGTCCGTACGATGTATTGAATTCTTTGGAAGCAATGGAGGAAGCGAAAGGTAACATTCATTCCTTTTTGCATATCACAAAATCAGAGATAGACCTGCCATCCTCAATTGACATTCATTCAGCCGGGGTTTATGAAAAAGCGAGTCAAAATCTTTCTGATTTCATTAGCAAGGGAATTTTATTGCGCGAAGCGACTGCCTGTTATTATATATACGAATTGGTAATGAACGGTAAAAAACAAACAGGCCTCGTATGCGCAAGTTCCATTGCCGACTATGAAAAAAATATCATAAAAAAACATGAATTTACGAGGCCAGAAAAAGAACTGGATCGCATTAACCATATTAAAACAACCGGAGCACAAACGGGTAATGTATTTTTAGCGTATCGAAATGTGGGAGCTATTGATGCACTTATTGATCTTTGGAAAAACTCGAATGCGCCATTGTATGATTTTATTGCAGATGATGGAATCAGTCACACCGTTTGGGTAATTAACGACCAAAATGTAATTGATAGTCTTACTACGCTTTTCGCCACCAAAGTACCCAATACGTATATTGCGGATGGCCATCACCGTGCGGCTTCTGCTGCAAAAGTTAAAAAAGCTTTAGGCAAAAAGGCAACTACGGCCGCGGGATATTTTTTAACCACTCTTTTTCCTGCCGATCAATTACACATATTGGATTATAATCGCGTTGTAAAAGATTTGAATGGAGAAGATGCAGAAACATTAATTAGTTATTTACACGATGACTTTGATGTAACATTGATGGGCACTGAAGCCTATAAGCCCGAGCGACTTCATGATTTCGGAATGTATCTCCAAAAAAAATGGTATAAACTTACTGCGCGTAAAGATGGATATACCAATGACCCAATAGGCGTACTGGATGTAACTATCCTTTCTCAGAATGTACTCGCCAAAGTACTTGGGATAAAAGATCAACGAACAGATAAGCGTATAGACTTTGTTGGAGGTATTCGTGGATTAGCAGAATTGGAAAAAAGAGTAGACAGTGGCGAAATGGCCGTTGCGTTTAGTTTGCACCCGGTTTCTATTCAACAATTATTTGATATTGCTGATAGCGGAGAAGTAATGCCCCCAAAAAGTACCTGGTTTGAGCCTAAGTTAAGAGATGGATTATTGACTCATTTAATTTATGAGTGAGCGTAACAAACCAGACGCAAAGTTTAGGAAGTATCGCGAAGGTCGCCAAGTAATTAATAATTAATTTCTCTCTGCGTACTCTGCGCTACTTTACATTCTCTGCGTTCCTATTTCCTGAAATATTAATGAAGGTAGAGAAGCCAAACGCAAAGTTTAAGAGTAGCGCAAAGGCCGCTAAGAATTTTGTCCTAGCGTTGCGTTAGATTATTGAACCGGCTATTTCTCTTTGCGAACCCTGCGTTGCTTTGCGTTCTCTGCGTTCCCTATGGTATTATTTGGCAAAAACTTGAATTAATGTCTTGGTCTTCTTGCAATAACTTCATCAATAGCTTCTATTACCTTCCAGCTACTAACCTTCCTAAAAATCCCGTTCATTAATTTAACAGTCTTCATATTTTATTTCCCTCTACATTCCTATTATCTTTGAATGATATGAAAAAGAATGTCTTTTTTCTGGTTCTGTTTTCTGCACTATTTCTTGGAGCAATTGCACAAGAACAGGATTCAAAAACGTTGCACGAAACAGCGAAAAATTTTTTGCGTAAAGGCGATTATTCGAATGCCATTTTAATTTTAAATCGAACACTTCAAAAGGATCCAGTCAACCTGGAAATGCTGAAGGATCTTGCTTTTGCTTACTACCTTAATAAAGACTATGTAAGAGCGTTAGAAACAGCTAAACCATTTTCAGAACGTAAAGATGCCGATATTCAAGCATATCAAATATTGGCACTTATTTATAAATCATTAGAACAAAGAAAGGAATGTGAGAACTTATACAAAGCTTCCTTAAAAAAATATCCTTCCAGTGGTGTATTGTATAATGAATACGGTGAAATGCTTTGGAGTAAAAAAGAATTTGCGTTAGCAGCAAAGCTTTGGGAAAAAGGAATTGAAATGGATCCCAATAATTCCGGGAATTATTATAACGCTGCAAAATTTTATTATTTCTCAGCCGATAAAACATGGGGGCTTATATATGGAGAAATATTTGTGAACCTGGAAAGTTTTTCTGATCGAACAACAGAAATAAAAGGATTATTACTAGAAGGCTATAAAAAATTATTTACAGGTACCGATCAATTAAAATTTCAAAATACCAAAAACGAATTCGTAAATGCTTTTCTCGGATTGATGCAAAAACAAGGCAGAGCAGTTGCTGCTGGAGTAACACCCGAATCACTCACAACATTAAGAGCCCGTTTTGTATTGGATTGGTACGCGAAATACGCAACCCGTTTTCCCTACAAGCTTTTTGAACATCATAACCAATTAATAAAATTGGGATTTTTTGATGCCTACAATCAATGGCTTTTTGGAGCGGCTGCGAACTCAACTGCGTACCAGCAATGGACTGTTGAACATGCAGAAGCAAATAATGAATTTACCCGTTTACAAAAAAACAGAGTTTTTAAACTACCGGCGGGTCAATACTATCAAACCCGAATGAAGCTATAATCCTCTTTTTACCTGTATTCGAATATTCTATGCGTTAAAAACCTTTTAGTTATTTTTTTCAACCCGACTACTTCGTTTTATATATCTAGTTTTGTATTAATTTTCCTAATTTGAATAGTGAACGGCTACTGATCGGTAACCCGTAAATTATTGTTTGCTATGAATACTCCTAAACGATTATTTGATTGTATTGAATTTCAATTAGCGCAAGGTGCTTTACCCGATATGCTTGCTGCTAAGGAAAGCGGACAATGGAAAAAATACAGTACTCACCAGGTAAGCGAAATTGTAAATAAGTTAAGTGCGGGTTTATTGAGCCTTGGTATTGGCCCGAATGATATGACCGTAGAAGGGCGTGATAAAATTGCTATCCTTTGCAGAAATCGACCGGAATGGATCATGCTGGATCTCGCTTCCCAGCAAATTGGAGTTATTCTTACTCCCATTTATCCCACCATCAATGTAAATGAACTTGAATTTGTATTAAAGGACGCGGCCGTAAAAATGGTTTTTGTAAATGATGAAGATCTTTATTTAAAAGTATTGAGTATAAAAGAACGCGTTCCGAGCCTGAAAAAGATCTTTACATTTGAACATGCCCCAAATGCAAATCATTGGAAAGAAGTATTGGATAGAAGTACACCGGAATTACAGGCCCAGGTTAAATTAATTGCTGATAAAATAAATTATGAGGATGTAGCTACTATCATTTATACATCGGGTACTACCGGCACACCGAAAGGAGTTATGTTGTCGCATAGAAATATTTTAAGCAATGTATTATCGAGCATCAAATGTTTTCCGCCTGGAGATAATCTTCGATCACTAAGCTTTCTTCCACTTAATCATATTTTTGAACGAATGGTGAGTTACCTGTATTTATTCAGGCTTACTTCCGTTTATTATGCAGAAAGCCTGGATACGATCGGTAATAATTTGAAAGAAGTAAATCCGGATATGTTTACAACCGTACCCCGCCTGCTTGAAAAAGTATACGATCGAATTATGCAGAAGGGAGGCGAATTAACCGGTATTAAAAAGAAATTATTTTTCTGGGCACATAGCCTTGCTGAAAAATTTGAGATTAATAAGGAACAGGGCCTTTGGTACAAGATGCAGTTAGGCCTGGCCAATAAACTTATTTTTAATAAATGGAGAGAGGGACTTGGCAATAATATTAAATGCATTGTAACAGGCGGGGCCGCCTGCCAGGTTCGGTTAATTCGAATTTTTACAGCAGCACAAATCCCCGTTATGGAGGGTTATGGCCTTACTGAAACTTCACCCGTTATTTGTGTTAATCAGTATGATGTTACAGGAAGAAAGTTTGGAACCGTTGGGCCAGCCATTGAAGGTGTTGAAATAAAGATTGCAGAAGATGGTGAAATTCTTTGCAAAGGACCCAATGTAATGCTAGGTTATTACAAACGGCCAGACCTAACCGCCGAAGTAATTAATAATGGATGGTTTCTTACCGGAGATATTGGAACTATAATAGAAAATAGATACCTGAAAATTACGGATCGCAAAAAAGAATTGTTTAAGACCAGTGGAGGTAAATATGTAGCTCCATTGCCTATTGAAAGCAGGCTCAAGGAATCTCCGTTTGTTGAACAAGTAATGATTGTGGGCGCTGAACAGAAATTTGTAGGTGCCTTAATCATTCCGTCATTTCCAAACTTACGCGATTGGTGCAGGCAAAATAATGTGCCTGATGGAAAACCTTCAGATTTAATAAAGAATGAAAAAGTACTTACCCTATTCCGTGAGTTGGTGGAAAGTTTCAATAAATTCTTCAACCATGTAGAACAAGTTAAAAAGTTTGAATTATTGCCCGACGAATGGAGTGTAGATACCGGAGAAATGACTCCTAAATTATCTTTAAAAAGAAAGGTAGTTATGGAAAAATATAAGGGAGCTATTGAAAGAATTTATGCCTAACACCATTTATAGATCACACCAATAAGTATAAAAAATAGCTTCCGGTTTCCTTTTGATACTTTTATAATATATGAATATTCTTTTTCAAACAATTGATTGGTCCAACATTCCAAAATTAACGGTACCCGGAGAAACTGGAACAGTTACCAGTCAAACCCTGCAATTACCAGATTTGCGCATAAGGATGATTGAATATTCAGAAGGTTATTTAGCAGATCACTGGTGCCAAAAGGGCCATATTGTTCATTGCCTCGAAGGAGAGCTGGTGAGTGAAATGGAAACGGGTGAAAAGTTTATACTTTCCGCGGGTATGACTTATGTGGTTTCTGATAATATGAGCTCGCATCGTTCCCTAACAACCGGAATTGTAAGGCTATTAATAGTTGATGGTGCTTTTTTAAAATAATCGTACTATTTGTTAGTAGTATATCCGAATCAATTTAAATCATTATACAGAGGCTCTATTTTTCTTTCTTATATTTGCAGCCCGATAAATTAACTGGCCCGGTAGTTCAATGGATAGAATAGGAGTTTCCTAAACTCTAGAT
>JANNEK010000317.1:0-10366 GCA_031378605.1 Chitinophagaceae bacterium
TCTTTGGCTCATCTTCTTCAGGTACCTCCAAAAAATAACTTTTTGAAACATCTATTATTTATTGGCTTTTTTAGTTTTTGTTCATTTTTTTTAATTGCTCAAAAGAAGAATTCCTCGTATCAATTGAATATTCATAAGGCAGGCAGTACAATGAATATTGATGGTATTATGGATGAAATGTCATGGCAGGAAGCTTCGGTCGCAAACAATTTTTCGATGGTGCTGCCAATGGATACCAGTAAGGCACTTGTACGAACCGAAGTACGGCTGACTTATGATAAAGAAAATCTCTACCTCATAGCCGTTTGTTTTCATAAACCCAATCAGAGGTATATGGTTGAATCCCTGAAACGCGATTTTAGTTTTGGGAAGAATGATAATTTTTTGCTTTTCATGGATCCCTTCGATGACCTTACCAATGGTTTTTCTTTTGGTGCCAGTGCAGCAGGTGCTCAATGGGATGGAACTATGTACGAGGGTGGGAAGGTTGATTTAAGCTGGGATAACAAATGGAACTCGGTTGTTAAAAACTATTCAGATCGTTGGATATTTGAAGCGGCAATTCCTTTTAAGTCGATTCGTTATAAAAAAGGAATATCTCAATGGGGAATTAATTTTAGCAGGCTTGATATTACGATGGCAGAAAAATCGAGTTGGACACCAGTGCCGCGACAATTCCCTACAGCCTCTCTCGCATATACGGGAACGCTAGTTTGGGATGAGCCACCACCTGATGCGGGTTCCAATATATCTGTTATTCCTTATTTACTTGGAGGTGTTTCTAAAGATTATGAAAAAGGTAAGCCAACAGAATTCAGGAAAGATATTGGAGTAGACGCAAAGATTGCAGTAAGCTCAGCAATGAATTTGGATTTAACCGTGAACCCCGATTTTTCGCAGGTTGAAGTTGATCGACAAATTACCAACCTCGATCGTTTTGAATTATTCTTTCCTGAACGTCGACAATTTTTTTTAGAAAACGGGGATCATTTTTCCAATTTTGGATACGCTACCATTCGCCCATTTTTTTCAAGACGAATTGGATTGAATGCACCGATATTGTTTGGAGCCCGTTTAAGTGGTAAATTAAATAAGGACTGGCGCCTCGGCGTTATGAATATGCAAACAGGTAAAGTTGAGTCCTCGGGTTTACCAGCGCAAAATTTTTCAGTACTTGCTTTGCAGCGAAGAATATTTTCCCGCTCCAATCTGGGCTTTTTGTTTATCAATAAACAATCAGTTAATTACAATAGAGTAGATTCTACCAAACCAAGCTACAGCCAATACAACCGTAATTTTGGTATTGAATACAATATTGCATCTTCCAATAATATTTGGACGGGTAAGGTGGTACTTTTAAAATCTTTTAGTCCAGGCGATGCCGGTAGTACCTGGATACAGGCAGGTAATCTGCAATACAACAGCCGTAAATGGATAATATCCTGGCAACATGAATATGTGGGAAAAAATTTTATTGCTGAAACAGGGTACATCCCGCGTAAAAATTATATAAAAACTAATCCTGCCGTTAGCCGATTGTTTTTTCCAAAAAAGGGTTCCGTGGTGAGTCATGGCCCCAAATTTCTTTCAACCTATTTTTTTACACCTTCTCTGAAAGAGACAGATCATGAAAACTTATTACTTTATTTAATAAACTTTCGAAACCAAAGTGTATTTGATGTTTGGGCCGGAGAAGTATTTGTGGCCTTGCAGCAGGCATTTGATCCTACAAATTCGGGAAAAGATACGCTACAAGCGAATACACGGCACAGTTGGAAGGCAGTAGGTGTGGAGTTTTTTTCTAAACCACAAAGTCGGTTTACCTATAGTTTTTCAACCAGGTTTGGCGGGTATTATGCCAATGGCAGCCGTTCGAATATTAATATGGATGTTGGATATCGTTTTCAGCCTTATGTAAATATTGCAATAAGTACGAATTTTAATTATATCGATTTGCCAAAACCCTGGAACCAAACCAGTTTTTGGCTGGTTGGCCCCAGGGTGGATATTACCATGACGAACAAGATATTTTTCACAACTTTTTTGCAGTATAACAATCAGTTAAAGAATATGAATTTGAATACCAGGTTTCAATGGCGTTACCGACCCGCATCCGATTTGTTTATTGTATATACTGATAATTATTATTCTTCCCCAGTTTCGGTTCGCAATCGTGCAATTGTTTTAAAGTTTACTTATTGGTGGAATCTTTAAATGAAATTATGCAATAAGGATTCCAGTTTAAGTAAATAACCTAAGTAATTTCAATTTATAATTTTTGAATCCATTTTTCAGAATCCATTTCAATGGATTTGTTGGAATATTTATTTAAAAAGGAAAGAATATATTTTTTTTCTTCGGGTAAAGAATTTGACTGAAGAATTTCTTTGATGGTGATAAGATCTGTTGATTTTAAAGTACTCATTAGCGTATTGTCAAACCCTGTTTGATCTGCTATTTTTAAAGCAAGAATTGACTGGAAGGGATTTGGATTCTTCAGTAAATCGGTTAATAGGGGCATGTTCTTTTTCCAATCAATCTTTCCTTTATTTTCTTTTATGAACTCATGCATGATAGATTGTACACCACTTTTTTTTCTTAAAAGTAAGGGTAGAAAATCGAGGAGGTCGTTTACGGTTCTTAAATAATTGGGTGCAATAAAACTGGCTGCATTTGTTAAAGAATCAACATCTGATAAATATAAAACGGCCAGCACTTCTTTTTTGGTAAAAAGTTTTGAATAATGTTGATAGGTATTTAAAGATTCAATGATTTTGTTTTTATCGAGGGTAATACCATACTCTTTAAACTCTTTTTCATTTTCGATAAACAACCGATCAATTTGCTTTTGGTTATTCGTTTCAAAGGCAATCAGGTATTGAGGTAATTGTTGTTTTTCATAATTACCCAATTCGTTTATTTCGTGGGCAATTTTTTTCCAGAGAGAATCTTTGTCATGTTTTATTGTTTGCAATAACTCTTTATAAATCGGAAAATTTGTATAATCAGGTACATGAAATCGGAAATTATATTTTTCATTATCCTGCAGGACTATTGATTAATACAGGAATCAGTCATACGCTTACTTCAAGGGAAGCTGAAATTTTGCATATACTTTTAATGAATAAAAATCATCAGCTCGACAGGCAATTATTATTGATGAAACTATGGGGGAATGATGATTATTTTTCCGGCAGGAGCCTGGATGTTTTTATATCCAAACTAAGGAAATATTTAAAAAGTGATCCCTCTGTGATGATAATTAATATCAGGGGAAAAGGGTATAAACTTGTTTACTAAATAAATCATTGGTGAGGTGTTCATTTAGGTGGGTCTCCAACCCTCGGGGGTTTCCAACTGGAGGGAGTTGCGAACCTGGGGGAGTTCGCTACCGATGACCTATTCGTCTTCTTTTCCCACTATTAAAAGATTGGTTATAAGTTACAGGTTATTAAATGATGAGGTTTGCCATTTTATGAAAGTTTCGAACCCGCAGCAGTTTCTAACTGGAGGGAGTTGCGAACCTAGGGGAGTTCGCTACCGATCAATTCGTAGAAAATATGTCACGAAGATTTACGAAGAAAATCTATTGTTTTTTGTAAATCGAGTTCTTTGTACCGATACTTTTATTGGAGTTTCCAACTGGAGGGAGTTGCGAACCTGGGGGAGTTCGCTACCGATCAATTATTTTTATTCCAAACCAATTGATATATCAAAAGCATTTATTATTTGTCAGGTAGTTTTGTTTGAAGTATTTTTTGGAATTTATTTATAAACTCATCTGTATTGTTAGTTGTAAAACACATCGGAGGTTTTATCTTGATTACATTATTGTATGGGCCGTCTGTACCACTAAGGATAAAATTATTTTTTAATTCATCTTTTACAAATTCTGCTAAAGCGGTATCCGGATTTCCATCCGTGTTAGTAAACTCAATTCCAAGAAACAATCCTTCACCTCTTATATCCCCAATACACGGAAAAAAATTCTTTAAGTCATTCAATCTTTTTTTGAAATAATTTCCAACCAATAAAGCATTAGCTTGTAACTGTTCTTCTTCTATAATTGATAATACTGCTGATCCAACTTCGCACGACACCGGATTGCCGCCAAATGAACTAAAAAATTCCATTCCATTATTAAAGCTGTTTGCAATAGCATCAGTAGTAATTACCGCTGCCATTGGATGTCCATTACCCATGGGTTTACCCAAAATAACTATATCGGGAATGATATCATGCATTTCAAAACCCCAATACCAGTTGCCTAATCTCCCAAATCCTGTTTGAGTTTCATCAATAATCGTTAGTAGTTGGTTTGAAGAATTATAAGCATTTAATTCTTTTAAATATCCTTTTGCCAGGGGTACCTGGCCGCCACATCCAGAAATAGGTTCAGCTATAAAGGCCGCAGGCGAATTGATTTTTTCTATATATTTCTCTATTTTTTCTTTTGCATCGTTGGCAAATTCTTTACCAGTATTAAATATTCCTTTATATAAATTTGGTAAAGGAAGTTTTATAATGGATGAACCGGCTCCGTTGCCTCCCTTTCCATCAAATTTATAGGAACTGATTTCAATACCAAGCGTAGTATTTCCATGGTATCCATTTTCTAAAACAGCTATCGTATTTCTTTTAGTATGCATTCTTGCCATACGAATAGCCAGATCCGAGGCTTCGCTACCACTGGTTACTAAAAATACCTTGGATAATTTTTCAGGAAACTTTTTTAAAAGATTCGAAGTATAAGCTGTAAATGATTCGAAAAGATAGCGGGTATTCGTATTTAATTTCCTTACCTGTTTTGAAATGGCTGCTGAAATTTTTGGATGTGAATGTCCTGCGTGAGCAATATTATTATAGGCATCTAAGTAAGTATTTCCAGCTCCATCATACATAAACTGAAATGCAGCTCCGGTCATTAAGATTGGATCCTTATAACTTAATCCGACGGATTTGCCGGTAGTATGCCTTCGAGTTTTTAAAACACTGTTTTTATAATTACCGTTCTCGATCGGCGCATATCCGGTAGCTTTTAGAAATGCAGTTGATATTTTTATTGGGTTAATAGTTACCCATTTTTCTAATAAAGCCCAGGCAGGTTTTTCACTGATCAGAACGTATTCATTATCCTGATTGAGCTGCTTTTTTTCTGCTGAATTACAAACGGATATACATAAACGGGTTGTTATGAGGTCGGGCAATAATTCCACTTCTCTTTGACTTAATTTATTTAGACTGTGATATCCTTTAAGAAGAGGTACTATTTCTTCAATCGGATAGTCCTTATCCAGCATTAAATAAGTCATAGCTATTGCTAAATCATATACAATCGGTGCAAAGGTTGAATCACCAAAATCCAGAAATCCTTCAATGGCCCCATCTTTTATTAAAATATTATAATCATTTAAATCCCCATGAATAAGTCCGTACCGAAGAAAGGGTTGTTCTGGTAACACGATCTGTTGAAAACGATCAAAAAAATAGTTGATCAATTTTCTTCTTGCTGGTTCTTCAATGAATGTTATTTTAGGATAACTTAAGAGAGCATGTTGAATATCCCAAAACAATATGCGGGAAGATAGCAGGGGACTCTTAATTTTTTGAAGAGCTGTACTAAGCTCTGCTATTTTGGCTCCCAACGAAAACAAAAGCTCTTTTGTATGTGGCACCTTTGCGATAAATTTTCCATCAATATAATTTAGTAGCTTAGCTTCTCCTTTTGGGTGCTGAAAAAATAATTGTTGATTGGGTGATAAAATTGTTTGGGGTACCTTGAAAGATAAGTGTTCTCCAATTTCATTTAGAATCCGCGACTCTTCTTTTGCAAGAATACATTCTTCCTCATCAGGAAAAATTTTCAGAATATATTTCTTGCCGTCGATATCTTCAATGGCATACTTTATATTACTGTAATTAATATCTCCATCAAGGTTTTCAACGCTGGCTATGTTTAGATTGAATAATTCGGTTACGGCTTTCATCAATTCCTTAATATGTTTATTTGTGAGTAGGTATCTGTACGCGATTGAAAATTAAAAATCAAAGATCGAATTATTCAATTGATTTTTTTACATCATACTCATAAATTTCAGTGGAGAATGCAGCCTTCATCTTTTCCCGGTCAAATTCTTTTTCGTTATTCGATAGAAAAATAGTTGCTACTGCATTTCCAATAAAATTTGTGATAGAACGTGCTTCACTCATAAAGCGATCCACGCCCAGTAAAAGTGCCAATCCATCAATCGGGATTATTTTTACCGCGGTTAATGTTGAGGCAAGTACGATGAAACCACTTCCTGTAACGCCTGCCGCGCCTGTAGAAGTTACCATCAGTATACCAACGATAGTAAAAATTTGCCCCCACGATAAGTCAACGTTATATACCTGTGCAAGAAAAAGTATAGCCATGGATAAATAAATAGTTGTTCCATCCAAATTGAATGAATAGCCAGCAGGTACTACCAGTCCCACTACCGGTTTGCCACATCCCATTTTCTCTAATTTTTCCATTAAAGAAGGAAGCCCTGCTTCAGAAGAGGAGGTGCCAAGTACAATCAGTAGTTCTTCTTTTAAATATTTTAATAATTTAATAATACTTATGCTGTAATACCGCAAAAGCAAACCAAGAACAAGGAAAATAAAAAGAGCCATTGTGCAATAAACAGTGATCATCAATTTACCAAGTGGTAGAAGAGTAGCGATTCCGTATTTACCGATCGTATAAGCCATTCCGCCAAAGGCGCCTATTGGAGCGAATAGCATTACAATATGAAGTGCTTTAAAAACATATTTAGAACAAAAGGAAAGTGGATTTATTATTCGAAGGCTCTTTTTGTATTTACTAAGGAAAATTCCAAAGGCAATTGAAAATAGTAATACCTGAATGGTGAGGTTATCTTTTAAAAAAATAAACCAGCTAAAAGAATCTGCTGCTTTTTTATAGTTACTAATATCACCACCCTTTACCGAATTTGTATTTACCCCATGGCCTGGTTGAATAATCCATGCTACCACTATCCCAATAAGGAGAGCGAATGTAGTTACAATTTCAAAATAGATTAATGCTTTTCCACCTACTCTTCCTACTTTCTTTAAATTACCCATACCGCTAATGCCGAGAGAAATGGTTAGAAAAATAATTGGATAAATAAACCATTTTACAATCTCTATAAAATATTTTCCAAGTGGTTGCATTTTAACAGCCGTTTCAGGAGCAAAATGACCCAGTAAAATACCAATGGTAATAGAGGTTAGCACCCAAAAACTAAGATTTGAAACTATTTTTTTCATTGGAGTAACTTATTTTAGCAGAACGGAACTAACTGCCAACTGTATCTTACATTGATGATTTCCCAATTATTTAAAATCGGAACTGGAGTTATGTTTTTGTAAGGGTTGCGTATAGCAATAAAAGTAAACTATTTGAAATAATCCAAACTTTTTAATTTGGTAAGAATTATTTTTTCTCCACTTGTTTAAGCCAATTTTTTATTAGTTGTTGCAGGGCCTTTTCTTTGGATTTTATATCCTCCATATCTTTAAATATCATTATTCGCCTCCCATCTTTATAATCACCTTCAAGCAATCCAAGAGGATCTTTTATTTTTGCACCAGAAGGAAAAACGAGTAAAATCCTTTTCTTGTAAAGATTAAATACTATTATTTCTCTTTTATATTCTTTTGGATCAAATGGTTTTATTTTCCCGGTATAATAGAAACTCGGATTGTTCCACTTTATTCGCTCTCCAACTTCTTTATGTGTACTTAAAATAATCTGACGAAGCGTCTCAATTAATTTGCCGAATGCAGCATCAAGTTTCCTGATATGGTTGGTTACCTGTTCCTGGTCTGTTATAGTTTTTAATATGGCCATATAGCATGCTTATTTAAAATTACTTTTATTAAGGTAAGTTTCATTGGTGCCCATATAAATCTACAAAACCATTGTTATATCTCAATCCGGAATATGCCTGCACAGGGGCTCTTCAGTTTTTGTGCCTGCTACCATCTTCATTCTACAGCATAGAAATCGTATTATCCCAAATAATTTTTATTATAATAGCACCCTATTTTAAATTCAACTCGTAGCGTAAGCTTATTTATTCTAAAAAAATAAGGATTCACAGGAAGAAATCTAATCGATCTCAATATCATAGCTGTCTAAGAGTCCCGCTATTCCAGATGTCGAAAATCTTGCTTTTTTTATTCTGTTGATACCCGGATCTATTGAATAATTATAGGCAGTTCTAAAATCTGCCTTTTCTAATATGGTATTATCGAAGGTGGTGCGGATTAAATCACATTGATCAAAAACGGCATTCGTTAAATCTGTTTCGGTGAAATCAACTTCCTGCAGGTTCGACTTATTGAATCTTATTTTTTTAAGTTTCATTTTGTAAAAAGAAGAAAGCTGCAGATTGCAATGGTCGAAATCAACGGTAAAAAGCATTTTATTGCAATCCTGAAAATGTAAACCTATCATTTTGCAATCAATAAATTTGATATCTCTGAATACTGTATTGGTAAGAGTAGCTAAACTTACATTGCAATGATTAAAGGTGCATTCGACAAAATGAACACCAGATAAGTTTACGGATGAAAATTCACAATGTTCAAAATGACAATTTTCATAGTCGCCTGTCGGAAATCCTGTGGAAGAAAAATCGCTTTGTTCAAATAAGATATCCTCTTTAAAAACTCGTTGCATTGAGTAGTAAGTATTTTAGCGTTTTATAATTTTTTTTCAATTATATAGGCAAGTGCCATACCGAATGTAATGCCCACCGCATAGCAAATCAGATCGCTCCATAAAAATCCGCGGCCTAAAATCATTTGTCCTAAAAATGTTTCTCTCCATTTTTGAATCCATGCCGCCTCGTACAATTGAGAAATTTCTATGAGTACGCAAAATGCATAAGTTATTATTGCTATTACCCATAAAGGTTTATTGATCCATGTGATTCTGACTGTTAAAAAGAATAAAAGAGCCCAAAGCGTATCGCCTCCATATTCGGCAATGAAAGAATGAAAAAACAAAGGGCGTTTACGGGTGGCGAGACCAATTGGTATAGTAACCAATGCAACTACGGTGTAAATGATTCTCAACGAATAGTTACTTACTCTTTTCAAATGCATTTAATGAGTTAGTTGATTCAATTCCTTTTTGATTTATAATCATTGATTAATCATATAGCATTCGAACTATAATTGTAAAAAACTTCTTCTGGTAAGCAATATAAAAACGGAGAGATATTAATGTGTTTTATTCAGAATCAAGAATAAGATACACCTATAAATCAAATTTAATTCCTTGTGCTAACGGTAAACTGTTAGAATAATTAATGGTATTGGTTTGCCGGCGCATATAATTTTTCCAGGCATCGCTTCCACTTTCACGACCGCCACCGGTTTCTTTCTCACCACCAAATGCCCCGCCAATTTCTGCACCCGAGGTTCCAATATTTACATTCGCAATACCACAATCGCTTCCAGCGGCAGAGAGAAATTGTTCTGCTTCGCGAAGGTTCAATGTCATAATGGAAGAAGAAAGTCCCTGGGGTACTTCATTCTGTATGGCAATCGCTTCATCCATCGTATTGTATTTTAATAAATACAAAATGGGTGCAAATGTTTCATGTTGTACAATTGAATAGCCGGGTTGAGCTTCAGCAATGCAGGGTTTTACATAACAGCCACTTTCATATTCAGCTCCTGTTAGTATGCCACCTTCTACAATAAACCTTCCCCCTTCTTTCTTACATGCTTCAATGGAATTCATATAAAGTTTCACAGCATCCTTATCAATTAAAGGGCCCACATGATTTTTTTCATCTAGTGGGTTTCCAATTCGTAATTGCTTATATGCCTTTACCAATTTTTCTTTGGTAGACTCATAAATACTTTCGTGGATGATTAAGCGCCTGGTAGAAGTACAACGTTGCCCTGCTGTACCTACAGCGCCAAATAGAGCACCTGTAATTGCAATTGACAGATCAGCATCTTTAGAAATAATGATTGCGTTGTTACCGCCCAATTCCAATAATGCCCTTCCTAACCTTGCACCTACAACCGATCCTACGGCTTTACCCATGCGTGTTGAACCAGTTGCTGATACCAGGGGAATTCTAGTATCAGCGCTCATCCATTCACCCGTTTCGCGTCCACCAATAACAAGATTACTTACTCCTTCCGGTACATTATTTTTTGCGAATACTTCTTTTAAAATATGCTGGCATGCAATTCCGCATAAGGGCGTTTTTTCTGAAGGTTTCCAAATACAAACATCGCCACATACGAAGGCAAGCATCGCATTCCAGCTCCATACAGCTACCGGAAAATTGAAGGCAGATATGACACCTGC
>JANNEK010000277.1:0-3646 GCA_031378605.1 Chitinophagaceae bacterium
AGGTTTTTTAACTTTTACGCCGGGTGCCTGGGCCGATTTTTCGATACATAACTTCACTTGCTGCGGCGTTAAATAGGGGAAATAAGATAATAAGAAAGCGGCCGTACCTGCTACCACTGGCGACGCCATACTCGTGCCATCCAAACTTCTATAAACATTACCTCCGGGAAAAGTGGCATAGATACCCGTGCCAGGTGCAAAAACATCGACCTGACTTTTTCCGAAATTTGAAAAATACGCAGTAACTGCATCGGTACTGGAATTTGCTCCAACAGTTATCCAGTTTGAAGCCTTCGTATTCGTATTGATGTTGATAGCATTTGGAAAGTTATCCGTACTATCAATATTTTTATGATCATTTCCCGCGGCATGTACCAATAATACGCCTTTGGTATCTGCATACTGAACAGCGTCATCAATCCATTTTTTATTGGGAGAAAAACTTTTTCCAAAACTCATATTAATCACTTTTGCTCCATTGTCTACTGCATACCGAATAGCAAGTGCTATATCTTTATCATGTTCATCTCCATCTGGTACGGCTCTCAGCATCATAATCCTTACATTGTCTGCAACACCATCCATTCCTTTTCCGTTTTTTCGAACAGCAGCAATTATACCCGATACATGGGTGCCATGCTCGGAAGCATCATTGCTTACCATTACATTATTATTCCCGTAATTTTTATCATTTATATCATTTTCATTATCTCCTACAATTTTGGACCTGTAGGCAATGGGTGCTTTCTCACGCTGTTCTCCTTTCTTTTCTTCTGCTTTTGCAAACCCATCAAATCCTTCAACAAATTCTTTATTAGTAATTTCCATCATATTGTTCGACTTCATCATTGATAGCAAATAATTTTTTGCTACGCGTTCTGTTTGATTTGCCGGTTCATATTTTTCCAGATCATTTCCTGTAAACTCTTCTTTTTCCATTGCCTTTCGCAATACACTATCTTGTTTTTTAACAATGCGTACAGCCTGAAATAATTCCACGAGATCAATGTATTCATTTTCGGAGCCAATAACCGCCGCTTTGGCTTTTTTCCACATTTCATACTCCACTTTTTCTTCTGCCGTTAACGATTCTTCATTTAAATTTTTCTTATTGTATTTGTCTTTTAATCCATGATAAACGCGGGCTCCTTCGTAGCTGTCCTGCTCAACATTACGTCCATCTTTATTGCCCAAAAAATTCCAACCATATACGTCGTCTATATATCCATTTTTATCATCATCAATACCATTGCCCGGAATTTCGCCAGGGTTGTGCCATATAATTTCTTTAAGATCCTCATGAAGGGTATCAATACCCGAATCAATAATAGCAACCACAACCTGCTTCCCTTTCAATTTTTTTGACACGATGAAATCATAAGCTTTGTTAAGACTGATTCCATAATAACCATCTTTTTCTTTATCCATTAAATGCCATCCTTTGGGAACTTCTCCATTTTTTCCTTTTGAAGAAGATTGTGCCTGCATTCCCTGAAAAACCGGTAAGGTTAAAATAAGGATAAAAAGAACCTTTGAGATTTTTATCATAATAACTGAAGATTAATATTAATTAGATGCATATTCATTTGTATTCCGTTGCAATAGTTTTTCTATTATACTTTTTTAGTCATTCATTAACAGCAATGTTCCCAAATCAATAATTAAAGCGGCAAATATATAAAAACAAGGCCACGCGTGCTTTTTATATACACGGGTGGCCAGTATTTGTTTATTAGTTGTTATTAATCTTGATCCAATTTCAATTCCACTCTTCTGTTTTTAGCCTTTCCTGCATCTGTAGTATTATTGGCAATTGGTTTTTCTTGTCCAAACCCAGTCGCCTTTAAACGACTACGATCAACTCCCAGTTTTGAGAGGTAGTTTTCAACTGCCGTAGCTCTTTTTTGCGAAAGGATCAGGTTATACGCTGGCTTACCAACATTATCGGAATGGCCATCGATTGAGAGATGCAGTAATGGATTTTCTTTCAAGATGAGCGCAACTTCATTTAAGGCAATAAATGATTTCGCCTGAATCTTATCACTATTTAAATCGAAGAAAATATTTCTTGCTGCATAGTTTACCTTTTCCACGATTTCTTTTTTAATTTCCGGACAGCCATTATTTTCTTTCGTGCCGGATTCTGTTGGGCATTTATCTTCTTTATCATTTAATCCATCACCATCGCTATCAGGTATTGGGCAGCCATTAAAATCGGCGGTGCCAGCTTTATCAGGACAACTATCCGATTCATCATTAATTCCATCGCCATCTGTATCTGGTACCGGGCAACCATTGTATTTTTTAGACCCTGCTACTTCAGGGCATTTATCTTCTTCATCGTTTATACCATCTTTATCGGTATCTGGAATAGGGCAACCTTTATATTTTGCAATGCCTGAAATTTCCGGACATTTATCAACATTATCGGCTATTCCTTCGCTATCCTTATCAGGGCAGCCATTGGTAGCAGCAGTACCAGCTATTGTTGGGCATGCATCCTGTTCATCAGTAACGCCATCCTTATCTTTATCGCTTGGTTTACGGGGTTCTGGTTTATTTAATAAAAAGCCAACAGAGGCCCCGATAACTCGATGTTTAAAACTTCCTTTATAGGAAGCAGTATAAAAATCAGTAAGGCCCTGGCTAATAAAGCCGGTGATAAGTATTGTACCCAATTCGAAACCCGCGCGGGCATTTACACCTAAATGAAAAGTTTTTGCTTTATTTTCCGCATTACCAACTTCCAAAGGCGTTTCTTCTTTAAAGAATTTGTTTGTTGAATAACTTCTCGTTTCTGTAGTTGTTTTTCCTTTAAAGAAAAAACCAAGGTAAGGCCCTGCGCTTATAATAAAGCTGCTTTTCTTTCCAACAGGCAATTTATAGGAGAGGTTTAAAGGGATGTCTATATAGCTGGCAGAAAGATTACTATTAAACAAAAGTGTATCGTTTAAGGCGGCCAAGGCTGTATCGTTTACCTGGGCATACTTTCGGCCTTTGCTCATATACAAAATCCCTGGCTGAAAAGACCATCGGCTGGATTCTTTGAAAGGTATTTCTCCGATGAATCCAAAGTTTACGCCAGTGCGGCTTTTATAATTTGGTTTCGTAGAAGTTTCCCAGCCAGGAAGGCTATTAGTTTCTTTTACGGAGGCCCAATGTGGCCCTCCAATAAGTGATACCCGCATTTGGGAAAAAGATAAGGTACTAAGCAGTAAGGCTATAGTTAAAAGGTAGAGTTGCTTCATAAAATCAGATTTTCACTTAAATACTAACGCTCTGTTTGCCAATAATATTTCAGGGAAAAAGAGAGAAAATCGAATTCAGGAAGAAACGCTTAGGGCCTATAGAAGTATTGATATTTGAATTTGGACAGATGGTTTGAAAGGATTTTCATTTTTATAGTATTCGGCTTTTGGATCTATACTTGCAAAGAAGGTTAAGTATTTTATGTTTTATATCTTAGCCTTTAATACGTTGACTCATCTTCTTCAAGTACCTCCAAAAAATAACTTTTTGAAACATCTATTATTCATTGGCTTTTTTAGTTTTTGTTCATTTACTTTATTTGCGCAAAAGAAGAATTCGTCGTACCAATTGAATATTCATAAGGCAGGCAGTACAATGAATATTGATGGTATTATGG
>JANNEK010000293.1:0-10831 GCA_031378605.1 Chitinophagaceae bacterium
ACGATGGCGGGATTCGAACCCGCATGATTCTCTGTTGCTCTATCCGCTGAGCTATCCCGGTAATACCGGGAATGGGAATCGAACCCATGACACACAGTGTGGCAGACATATCCCTTTGTAACAATAGCATACAGATAGTTACTACGTCTGTACTGTTATGCTTCTTTAAAACATGAACCTGGTTTGTTTTCAATAGGAATATATCAGTCTTGCCGTTAAGCAAGTTTTTAAATTGATGTATTACCACCAACAATATTTTAAAGAACTTAATTCATGATCTGTTCCTTCCTTCTGAAACCAATTATTTCTATGGAAGAAGGCTCTTGTGCTTTTTCATGCGGATTGGCGATTTCGGCAATGGTCATTGGTTTATCAATGGTGGTATTAAAACCAAAGTGTGCTGATAAGCGGTTTGACTTTTCTATTCCCAGTTTACCAAACTCATATTTTGCTATCAACCTTCCTTTTCGCATCAATGCATTGTCTACCATTGTTACTGAACTGTTGAACGTACAAATCAGTTGTACATTTAAAAAGTCTGCCAACAATCCATCCGAAATATTCAACAGATTTGATACAGAAGAACTCCTGTTGTATCTGCGGTCCATAATAATGTTTTCAGCATCTTCAATGATCAACACCGTATTCGGATTATCAATCAGCAATTCAATAAAATCCGGATTCATCAAATTTCCTGCAACCGAAGGAGATAAAAACAATACTCTTTTCTTAATCTTTCCGATCAGGTATCTCAGGTAAGTTGTTTTACCTGTGCCAGGTAAACCATGCAGCAATACAATTCCCTTATCATTCTTCTGGCTTATCCTCTTTCTGATCAGTTCATCTACTTCTTTAAAATCATCATCATAAAAAAGATCCAAATCAAGTTTTGTTCGTTTAATTTCCATTGCCTTTAATTCTAATGTATTCCTGTTTTGTACAATCAGGTTTATTTCCAGGGGTTGCCGTCTTTGTCTTTCTTTAAATTGATTGACTAAGTCGGTCAACTCGTCAACAAATTGCTCATTGGTACCGTTGTGTAACAATTCAACATAGTGATCGTCAAATTCAAGCAGGCAATTATTTTTTAAAAGGATAACTGTTTTATCGAACTGATACTTTTTACTTTTTCGTTTATACCAACGGTACTTATGAGTATATAAAATTAATTCATGGTAGCGTTCTTTAATAACGGCATAAGCTTTTTCACCATCAACCCTATTCATATAATTAATACTTGGCAGGGTATTAAAAAAATGCAGGTATACTATTTTAGTGGCAAGAAAATTTTCATCAAATAGATTATTCACATTGATTACTTTCTGGTTATATAAATTATCCATTTTAGTTTATTTTAAAATTTTTCTTTCATGTTGTTTAAAAACGAAAAAGTGCCTTTATTGTACCATTTTATTTGCACAGGATGAACTTGCAAAGGCTTCTGGTTTTGCTTTAAAGGCAAAGCCCATTCCTACTATATAGCCCATCGCTTCTTTTAACGCATCGTTACTCTTAAAACCCGGGTTTGTATTGATATCGGCATGTACCTCCATATCTACACTGAATCGTGAGAATATCGAACTCAGTTCGTAGGCTACTTCAATACTTTTTGCTACTTCGCTTAACATCCGTTGTTTAATGTTCATCTTTTGTTTAGTGGTTTCATTTCGTATATACATAAAACCTCCTTTTCCTTTCCGGATAAACACAACCACTGTCGCAAACTCTGCTATTTTTCCTTTTACCTGGCTATCTGTTCCGATACATACTTTTAATTCATGGCCCAATTTTTTTTCCCGGGTCAATACAGCAAAGGTTTCATCTGCAATAGAAATGTTGATCCGTTGCCCATTTAGTGTTCTCCATTCTTGTTGTTGTTCCATGATAGTCCCTTGCGGGTATTTTATATATTTTTCAAGTGGACGAAACAGGAGTCGAACCTGTACGCTTGCAGCTTCAATGCAACGCTCTACCATTGGAGCTATTCGTCCGATTGTTTGAAATGAGTATTGACTGATTACTTTTTTCTCACTGTCGAATTCACTCATCATCAAACAATTTGCTGAGCAGATAAAAATCAACTATTCTGCTTCTTTATAGCTTTTATTTACCATTTTATTTAACTGCTGGTTTTTTAATTCCATAAATTATTTTATTGCCCAGCCATAGCAACTCTCCTCACCGTCCTTTGCACGTCCGAATGGCCAGGCTGGCGGACTTCACACACTTTTTTTCAATGTTACCTGCTACAGCGAGGAGAAATATTTTTATTTTCTCAAAGAATTTTTTTTTGGAAAAGCGTCTCCATTGCAACTCACGGAGAACGCTCATTTCCCCCTCTAATACTATTTTGCTTCCAATGCTTGTTGTATGCGCTTTCTGTACCGTATTATTAAAAAGCAGGTTAAACTTTGTTATAGGTGCCGATTTTAATAAGCAAAGCACGAATTACCAATACGATTAATAATAGTTTCATTTTATTTTTTCTACTCATTATCAAAATAAAAAACCCGATCATACGATGACCGGGTTTTGATTCGATAAGCACTTGTGTACTTAGCGAGATTCATTTCCCGGTCGATGCTGATTATTCTCATCTGAAATAAAAATTGAGTTACTCTTCTTATTCCTTTGCGCATAACTATAACGTTCAGCTTGTAACAGCCAATCAGCATGTATTCTAAATCTTGAAAAATTAAATTGTTTTGTCATTTAGTGTTGAATAATAGTATAAAATGTGGCAGTATTCAATTGCTCTATTATATTAAATTATGTTCTATCCAATTCAAAAGGTGCCATAACTACCAATCTTACAAAATCATAGAGTGAGCAAAAAAAAACCCGCAAACTCTTGCGGGGCGTGTATTTTAGCGAATTCGTTTTTTAACTTATTCAACAGCGCAACACGCTCCGCAATGAGTATTGCCCTCTTTCGGACTAAAACCATTTACGAGTTCGATATGTATTAAATTGCGTGTCATCTGATTTTTTAAATTTGTTTTTGCATTGCAAAGATGTAATTATTTTTTTGTTGTTACCAAATTTTTTTTAAGAATTTTAAAAATATTTTTTTCAGCCTTCAAAACCCTAAAAATCGATGCCTTCAATAATTACTCCACGAATAAACCAATAACCAAGATAATCGTCTTTTTCAAACACAACTTTCCATTTACCATTTAACAGGTAGCATTCTTTATCGGAGGTAGCCTTAACCTTATAGGTACCTGTAACCCAACTTTCTTTTTCGTTGACGATGCATACTGTTTCCTTTATTTCATCAATGTTAAGTTCATCGTAGGCATTTTTGAATTGGTTTATTTTTTTTATAAATTCAGTGAGGCATAAAGAATAGTGATTATTTAATTGAAGATTTTCTTTTCTGAAGTGATGTGTCCATTGCATTGGCATTTTTTCCAACATAAACTCAAGGCATTCTTCTTTCGCAATACGAGTATTTTCAAACACGATATCCGGATAAAATATATCATAAATAAAACATTGGGTAAGGCCGGGAATTGAAATGTCTTCTACCTCTTCTTCAAATAGTTCTTCCAGGGTAAATCGATAGAGTTCTTTTACAGAAATATTGGGACTGCATACCTCTAATGAAATTCCATATGTTAGTAAATGATTCGATAGCTGCTCCCAGGCTAGGGGAATATCAGCTTCGGCAATATCTTCTACAGATTTAAAATGATCGGGCCTTCCAATTTTATCGTAAACTTTAATCTGTGTTTCGTTTTCAGCCTGTTTTTCGAAATTGATGATCGATTGAAGAAACTCGTGTTCAATGGCTGCGGGAATTGTATTATTTCCAACTTCCCCAAACGTTGCACCCTGTTCGAGCATTAGTTTCATTTTTAAAAAATTATTTTCAGCTCTTAAATCCTCTTCATTATTAAAGGGTGAAAAATTGGAGTGCATACAGTTGTTGTTTAGGTGGGAATGAATAGCAATGACTCTTTTATAAAAGTAGTCAGCAAAGAGAATTATGGCCAACGTGAAAAGGCCATTTTTGAAAAGAAAAACAACGGAGGGGAGTTGTTTTTTACAGAATTATTAAGTGGAGAATAATTTTATGGCTGTATTACTTAATAAAAGAATTTATTTAAAAATAAATTTCCTCTGATTTATCCTGCGAAACAGGCATTTCATCATAAGTTCTTCCATTCAGGGTTCTTCCTGTTTTCTTTTTATTAGTACCACCCCATTGTTTAAAAAAGAAAGCTACATGAGCTTTTTCACATTGTTGTTGAATATCCAATACCCAATCCACCTCCATCGTTCTTGGGTTTCTTCCACTTTCTCCTCCCACAATTACCCAATCAATTTTTTTCATATTCATTTTGGGCAAGGGCCCGATTAAAGGTTCACAGGAAAGAAATTTTGTTCTTGCATTTATTTTTCTTAAATCATCTATTCGATAGTTTACACTATTATTTTCAACGGAAACACCCATCCATATATTATGTGTCCAATTTAATTTCTTGTGATAGTTTAGCAAAATGTCTGACCGCTTTGTTAATACCTGGAAAGTGTGTTGAGGGTTTTCATTCATTGTTTTGAAAACCTTTTGAATAAATGAAAGTGGAACATTTTTATGAAACAGGTCACTCATTGAGTTAACAAATACAATCTTAGGAGATTTCCAACTGTAAGGAATCATTAAAGCATCTTCATGTAACCGTAATTCGAAACCATTTTTGTATTTATCAATACCCATAGCTTGTAAGCGACGGGACATTACCTCTGCATAACAGTATTTACAACCAGCAGATATTTTAGTACAGCCAGTTGTTGGGTTCCAAGTCATTTCGGTCCATTCGATGGATGAGTGTGACAAATTTTGAACAGAGTTATAAAGTTTATTTTTTTCTTTTCTTAGCTCCGAAAGAACTTTCTGATTGTTCGGGTGGTGATGATGTTAAATCATCTTCTGTAATTATTCCACCTTTTTTCAAAATATCGAAATACCCTTTAGCAGATAATGGACAATTGGCTAGATCAAGGAATTCTTTTTTTTCAAGTTTACATTGTCGCTTCATCATACCAATATGAAAGTCTTGAAGCTCTTTTTCTCCATGACTAATCTTTGTATGGAAAATAAATTTCCCATTATAGTAGTACTCCAAATATTTATGGTCACCTTTAGCGGCTTTAAATCCTTTACTTAGTAGGTTTTGATATGTTTTTTTGGCATCTAAAACTGGCATTACTCTTTAACTTTTAGAACTAAAGAATTCAATATTGTCTTTATCCTCCTTGGTCTATCGCCCATTTTTTTATCAGTTAATTCATTATAGCGGTTGTAAACAAAATGAAACTCTTCAGAGAAACACTTCGCAGCGTCATCAATCGTTTTACCCGTACCAACTATATCAATCATTTCTGATTGTATAACGTAATAATCTTCTTCCTTTTCAATTTTGCACCTAAGTGGGAATGCCAAAATATATACTTTATTATAAAGTTCAATGGTATCAAAGGCATAACCAGGCTCACCATGTTTTGTATCAAAAATATCTTTAGTTGATTTCGTAGTTTTTCCACCTCTCCTTACAACTTTTATCTTTGCGACTGCCTCATATTCTTCTTTAGTTTCAACACTTTCAGTAATTTTAGTTAGAAGTTTTTCTTTAATTTCAGATTTGAATTTAGTAATCTTATAAATTGGAATGATTTTCCCTCGTTTAATTTCAACAATACTAACAGGGGAGTTACCAAACGTAGTAACAAAATGAAATAAATCCTCTACGATGATATTACGGGTTGTTGGTTGAGGTATAATTTTCCTTATTTCAGAATAATCGCCTTTATTGGCAACTTTTAAGTAAGATTCAAATTTATCATTTACAAATTTTCGTTGGCTAATTACATCTCCACTTGTTACAGCTTTTATCCTTGGGGTAAAAACGAACTCAGGAATAGCACTTCCAATTTTAAAGCCAGCAAGCTCAACCTTAAAATTATCTAAATCAATCGCACCATCCACCTCTAATTGATGCTTAGCGATGTTTTGTAATAGCTTTTGCAAATTCTCCGCAAGTTTCACAAGGTATTCTATTGGTAAAGTATTATACTTTCCAATTTCACCTTCTACTCTAAGACTTAACCCTTTAATTAGGTCAACTTGCATATCTTATTTTTTGTAAATATACATGATACAATGATAAAGAATTTTAAAAACTAAAACAACTTCCCCTGCGCTCCCGGCCTCTTGAAAATACTTGTATCCAAACTCCATTCTTCTGCATTCATACCATATAACTTTCCATACTTTTTATATTGCTGTGCCACCATCTGTGCAATATTTCCTTCGCCACGCATACGTACACCCCAGCGGGTATCGTTTACTTTTCCATCATGACTTTGTTCAATTGAGTGCCAAACTTTATCGGCACGGTCGGGAAAATTTTTATAGAGCCAATCGTGAAATAAAAATTTAATAGCTCCATTCAATCGGATAAATGTATAGGCTGTAAAACTGGCACCATTATCTTTCGCCGCTTTCATAATCCGTTGCATTTCATGTTCGTTTAATCCGGGTATCATTGGCCCCATCATAACGCCCATACGTACCCCTGCACTGCTTAGTTCGTTAATTACTTTTAATTTTTGTTTGGCGGTAGTGGTACGGGGTTCCATCAATCTTCGTAAATCTTCATTAAACGATGTAATGGAGACCATCGCAGAAACCAACCGCTTCTTTGCCATTTCCTGTAACACATCTTTATCTTTTAAGATATAGGAATTTTTAGTAAGTATACCAACAGGCTGATTGAATTCATTGCAAACTTCCAGTATTTTTCGGGTTAACCGATACGTTTGTTCGGCTGGTTGGTAACAATCAGTATTTCCACTTAACATAATCGGGTGACCCTCCCATTTAGGGTGCATCAAAAATTTTCGTAACAATTGCGGCGCATTTTTCTTAATAATAATCTTTTGCTCAAAATCAAGGCCGGCACTATATCCCCAATACTCATGTACATTGCGGGCATAGCAATAAATACAACCGTGTTCACATCCTGCATAGGGGTTCATACTATAACTCATACCTACATCCGGGCTCTCCACTTTATTAACGATCGTTTTTGATTCCTGTTCAATATATTGGGTTGGCATAGTAGAATCTTCCCAATCATCTATCCCTTCAATATGTTCTTTTGTTATTTCATCTTTTACAAAACGATTCTTGGTATTGAATTGTGCACCCCTGCCCTGGTGATATTGTTCGCTTTCCTCTTTTTGTTTGGAAGCCACTTTGAAGTGATCCTGTTGTAGTTTTTCAGACATAAAATTGTTTTAATCTTTTACTGGTAATCGTATAAAAAATTTAAGAACCATAAGACAAGAAAAAGAACCAAAAATCAAAAAATAACAAGAGGAAAATATAAACTCAACTCATCAAAATAGAAAAGGAAGAAAAGAGTTATACTTCTGTTTCATTCATCACCTTATCGTACTCTTTTCCTCCTTTATATTCTGAGCTTTCAGCGGGGAGCGATGTAATCAGTAAAACATAGCATTAATAATTTTTTACCCGATAAATTCTTAACATCGTAACTCTTTTTAACTTTCCTGGATTAGCTAAATAATTCCCCTTGTTTGATGGCAACCGGCAGGTTTTGAAAATCAAATCTTCCGGCTATCTGGTATTTTAGTTCTCCCAAAGGCCTTTTTAATAAAAGCATATTTCCTGCAATAAAGCGGCCGGTAAAATGTTTGTGACTATACTCGAGCCAACCTTTTTCATATTGCCAGGGCTTTAGCTTTCGCGCTATTGTAAGATGTGGCTCCATCATAAAATGCGGTTTATTATCCTCATTAAGTTTCATCAGGCGTTGCCCATCCTGACGAATTTCTTTTACAAGATTTTGAATAGGAACCTTACTGGTTACATTAATATAAATGGTATGTGCCGGGAAACTGCCAAAATCTTTCAACTCTATTTTGAAAGGATATTGAGCCATCGCAATATTTTTTAACCTGTTGAAAATACGATCCTCCATTAATTCATATTGTGTAAACGAAACCAATGTAAGATGGGGTTTACTCCATCTGGCATTTGCCGATTGATAGGTTTCAGCAAATTCTTCTTTTACCTTTTGAATTTTATTCCACAACTCTTCGTGTGGACTTAATACTACTAAATATTCATTTACTTTATAGCCAGGTAAAGAGGTAAGTACAGTTTGCATCTTTTTTTTTATTAATTGAATAAATTATTTTCGTTTGGTAACAATCCAAATACATTGATCACTTTATAGGCTTCCGTTCCTTTCTCTATGCGCAAAAGCAAAAGCTCGCCGGCAGTAAAAGATTCAAAAAATAACTTTTGAGAATAATCCAGCATGGCTTTATCATAAATTTTTTGTGGAAGTTGTTTTGCAATACTTAAATGAGGGCGGGTCATTAATTTTATTTCGGGGCAGCCATTCGATTGAATATATTCATCAATAATTTTTAATTGCCTGGCCAACTGTTGAAATGGTTCATGATCCTGTACCCTTAAATAAATAGTATGTGGAGGAAAGCCACTATAATTATTGAGGGTTACTATAAAACTTTTATGTAAACTGCATATTCGCTGGATCCAACGAATCAGCGTTTCTTCCATCGATTCTTTCGCTAAAAAACCAGCTACAGTTATATGAGGCGTTAAAAGCGAATGCTTTTTTTGAAGGTATTGTAAATAAAAATTTTCCTTTTCTGCAGCTACCTTATTATTAATATCCTCCCGAGGTTTTATGACCAGTAAGTATTCTTTCAGGCGCTGAGCACTACTCAAAATTGCAAGAGGGCTTTCCTGATTTTTTTCATTTTCCCAAATAGGTCTTTCCCAATGGAAGGGTATTGTTTTTACTGCACCTGGAAACATAAATAAATTTTTGACTGATACTTTATTTAGCATAAATTTACTAAATAATTTAGTAAGTTGTATTTTTTTGTCATTTTTTTTAAAAATATTTTTATGGAAGAAGAATTTTTTGGTGCTGCTTACAAAGGCTCAAAAAAATTTACACAGCAGGATGTAAAAACTGCAAATGCTACCGGATTTGGTGCCGCAGCAGACGATTTTATGGAACGGGGCATTGACTTAAATGAGCAACTCATTATGAATAAGCCTGCCACTTTTTTTTTCCGAATGAATGGAGAAGCGATGATTGGTGTGGGAATTTACCCGGGCGATGTTTTGATTGTAGACCGGAGCCTGAAAATTACCAATGGTAAAATTGTTGTAGCCGCTGTAAATGGTGAATTGGTAATTCGGCGATTTCAACAAACAATGAAGGGAGTTCATTTAATGCCAGAAAATAAACAATTCAAGCCTATTGAAATCGGGGAGTTTACAAATTATAATACCTGGGGAGTAGTTACCTGCGCAATTCATATGATAGAACCTTCGTTGTTGGCTTACCGTAATAATAGTAGTTATAAAAGTATAAGAGATTCTCAGTAAAAAATGTTCTCCGTCCTGAAGGACGGAGCAAGTCAAGGACAGAGCAAGTGAAGGGCAACCTGATTAAATTTGAAAGGCTCATTAATTGTCAGGATCTACTGACTTGCTCAGGCCTTCGGACCTGAGAGAAATGATAATTGATGCAATGATGAAATATGGTATAGAATTATTTATTGTCTCCATTCTGAAGGATGGAGCAAGTTAGGGGAAGCTGATTAAACTTGAAAGGCTGAACAATTGTAGAGATCTAATGACTTGCTCCGTCCTTCAGGACGGAGAACCTAATATATTTTAAAATAAATTTTTATCCATGGGTTATACAAAAATCTGGATTCATTTAGTGTGGGCAACCAAAAGAAGAGAACCGGTTCTTACCAAATCAATCAGGCTAAAACTATTTCCGCATATGCGGGAAAATGCAAGAGAAAAAGATATTCATGTTGATTTCATAAACGGTTATGTTGAACATGTGCATGTATTAATATCTCTTAATGCAAATCAATGTATTTCAAAAATAGTTCAACTGCTAAAAGGAGAGAGCTCATATTGGATCAATAAAAATAATATTACTCCGGAAAAATTTGAATGGCAGGATGATTATTTTGCCGTTTCTGTAAGCGAGTCTGATGTTAATAAAGTGAGGCAATATATAAAGAATCAGGAACAGCATCATTTAAATAAATCATTTCAATTTGAATATGAAGAATTCGTCAAGAAGTTTGGATTTGTATTATTGCAAGATGCTTAGTAAAAAATGTTCTCCGTCCTGAAGGACGGAGCAAGTCAAGGGCAGCCTGATGAAATCTGAAAGGCTCATTAATTGTCAGGATCTACTGACTTGCTCAGGCCTTCGGACCTGAGAAGAAAAGATAACTGATAAAATGAAGAAGCATTATTTATGATTATTTTTTCTCCATTTTGAAAAGGGAGCAAGTAATAGATAATCTGATGAAATTTGAAAGGCTTGTCAATTGTCGGGATCTACTGACTTGCTCAGGCCTTCGGACCTGAGAAGAAAAGAAAACTGATAAAATGAAGAAACATTATTGATGATTATTTATTTTCTTTTTGATAGTAGAACAAACTAAAAGCAGCCTGATGAAATCTGAAAGGCTCATTAATTGTCAGGATCTACTGACTTGCTCAGGCCTTCAGGCCTGAGAAGAATGATCACAGAAGAAATGAAGAAACATTATTGATGATTATTTATTTTCTTTTTGATAGTGGAACAAACTAAAAGCAACCTGATGAAATTTGAAAGGCTTGTCAATTGTCGGGATCTACTGACTTGTTCAGGCCTTCAGGCCTGAGAAGAATGATCACAGAAGAAATGAAGAAACATTATTGATGATTATTTATTTTCTTTTT
>JANNEK010000332.1:0-1611 GCA_031378605.1 Chitinophagaceae bacterium
ACCGACAGCTTAACAAGATGGAATGTTGTTAAAGATCTTGCGTATGAAGTGGGGTATCAAAATCCTCTTGCAATTCCATCAACCTTATTATCCCGGTCGGGTATTACGGTGCCTTTTAATACTGCTTTTGTTGTTGATGTAAAAAAATTAAGTAATGGCTATGTGTACATAATGAGTAAGATGGATGTACCTACTGTAAATAAGTTTATACCAATCATTTTACAGGGAGAAAGTCCTTCAGGCTTTTTATCAGATAAAACAGGAAATACGAATTACAGAATTCGCCGTAATCCTGTAACCGGTAGCAATTTCTCTGATATAATGATAACGGGTCATGGCGTTACAACTTATTATTCTTTTTACAGGGTAAATGAAACTCCTTCTATAAGATACCAGGTGTATGCATCAGCAGTTAATGACTTTCAGGGTACTGCCGGGTTTAACCAAACTATAAATGCCTGGCACACCGGCTTAGCAGCCGTGCAGGGTACATTAACACATGCTGTTCCATTATTTAGTGCAGCAGGGGCTTATAACGAAGTTAATTTAGGAACTGTTACTATTTCAAAATATGGCACGGTAGAATGGAGATTAACAGCCGTAACAACAGGGCCAATAGTATTGGATTATTTAAGATTGGTTCCATTACCTTAAAATTTTTTTTCAAAGATTATTATTTTGATATGATGAATAGTTTAAAGAAAATACTTACGCTCTCTGTTGCAATTGCAGCCTGTTATTTTGTAAATGGGCAAAAGATAAAGACTGCCGCAGACAGTCCAAATAAATTCAACGTAAAAGGTACTGTAACAAATGCAGCCACTGGTAACCCCATACGTGGTATACGGTTAACCTATAAAGAATTTGCGGCTTCATTAACTGACAGTGCAGGAAATTACAGTATTAATTTACCTGCAGATGAAGCGGTGTTGTTATTAACAGGAGATGGGTACCAAACTAAAGAAGTTGCTGTAAAAGGATTGTCTGTTTTAAATATAGTGATGTATGATGAAAGCTTTTCCTCGATGTCAGATGATGTTCAATTAATAACTGGGCGCACTTCCAAAACATTAACGCCGTACGCAGCAAATGGTGTACAGGTAAACGATGGGTGGAGTAGGTTTAATGAAACACCTGATTCTTATTTACAGGGTAAAGTTGCAGGGTTAAATATTACCAGGCGCAGTGGTACACAAAACATCGGTGCTGCAATGTTACTGAGAGGTATCAATTCTTTATATGCCACCAACCAGCCATTAATAATTATAGATGGAATTATTTTTAATAATAACAGTAATGGCGGTTCAATTATTTCCAATAATTACTCCAATCCTTTATCTGGTATCGATGTAAGGGATATAGATAATATTTCGGTGTTAAAAGATGCTTCTTCATTATATGGAACCAAGGGAGGTAACGGCGCAATAATTATTACAACAATAAGAGCTAAAGAACTGGGAACAAAAATTGATTTTGCAGTAAGTGGTGGTGTTAACCTTGAGCCTAAAGCTTTACCGGTAATGAATGCTGCTGATTACAGGGTCTATCTTTCGGAGTTATTAAAAACAAAGGGGATGACTGATGCACAAATTGCCAGTGAGCCTTATATGA
>JANNEK010000341.1:0-15158 GCA_031378605.1 Chitinophagaceae bacterium
CAGGGCCGGGTGGCCGTTACCCTGGACATCGCGCTGCACCCGCTTCTTGCTTACGCATCCCGACGGTGTCGGGCACGAACCGGCTGAGGCGCTCAACCCAGGGTAGTGATAGTAAAATTAATATCATCTTACCCTTATGATAAAAGACTATTCTTGTGCTATGGCAAGAATAAATTGGCGTAATTATATTCATGCAAAAAAAGTATACCTGTGTTTCGTTAAACAACTTCGCGCTTTCGCGGCAACTAAAGAAAAATCATTAGTTAGTAACAGTTAGTGCTTTGGTAAGAATAAATTGGCGTAGTTATATTCATGCAAAAAAGTATACCTGTGTTTCGTAAAACAACTTCGCGCTTTCGCGGCAACTAAAGAAAAATCATTATTTAGTAGCAGTTAGTGCTTTGGTAAGAATACATTGGCAGATTATTCATTTTTTAAAAAGCTGTTTAATTTAAACATGTTGATCCCTCAGGGCCGGGTGGCCGTTACCCTGGACATCGCGCTGCACCCGCTTCTTGCTTACGCATCCCGACGGTGTCGGGCACGAACCGGCTGAGGCGCTCAACCCAGGGTAGTGATAGTAAAATTAATAGCATCATACCCTTATGATAAAAGACTATTCTTATACTATAGCAAGAATAAATTGACATAGTTATATTCATGCAAAAAAAGTATACCTATGTTTCGTAAAACAACTTCGCGCTTGCGCGGCAACCGGCTTTTACCACAAAGGTTTGAAAAAAGCAGCGCTGATTTTTGAAAAGAGTACTAAATCCTTTGAAGTAAAAAATAATTACGGCATTGTGGGTTTAACGTAACACTAGCTGTAGGCTTTTATAAATCTCAGTAATTAATAACAGTGGAAGGTTACTCGTTTACGCAACAAGTCAATAGCAGTAGGCCATGGCTAATAATAAACTGCATTATGGAAAACTCACTTTCTTCGCATCCATAAACATTCAATAACTTGTACAAAATTTCGAAGTATGTTCTTTAGAAAAATATTAGCAGTACTTGGTGCAACCTTTTTACTTTTAAATGCAACCGCACAAACACCCATGAATAAATACGATATAGCGTTTAAAAAAATTGATGACCTCATCAGTAAAAAGGGGCTCGTTCAATCTGCCCTCGACGAAGTGAATAAACTATATACACTTGCCAAAACCGAAAAAAAGGAAGCTCAGTTAATAAAGGCCCTGCTCTATAAAATGGGCCTGCAGGAAAGAAAAGAAGAAAACGGACTTATTAAAAATATAGAGCAGGTAGAAAAAGAAATAGTTGCTTCCAACGAACCTGTAAAGTCAATTTTAAATAGTATCAACGCCGGGCTATACCAAAATTATTTTGAACAAAACCGCTGGCAATTATATAACCGTACCAAAACCGTTGATTTCAAAAAGTCGGATATTGCTACCTGGGGTATTGATGATTTTCATAAAAAAATTGGGCAGATCTACCTTACCTCATTGAAAAATGAAAAGCAATTGCAACAAATCAACCTTGAACCCTTTGATGCTATCATTGTAAAAGGAAATGTTCGTCACCTTCGCCCTACCCTTTTTGATTTACTAGCTTACCGGGCACTGGAATATTTCAGAAATGATGAACAGGATATTAATAAACCTGCCTACGCATTTGAATTAAACCAACCCGATCTATACAGTGGCGCTAATGATTTTATAAAAGCGAAATTTCCTTCAAAGGATTCTCTATCTCTGCATCACGAAGCATTGTTATTGTATCAACGAATTATTGCCTTTCATCTTAGTGATAAAAAACCAGATGCCCTTATTGATGCCGATATCAATCGACTGCAATTTGTTCATCAGTACGCTGTAATGGAAAATAAAGACGAGCTGTATAAGAATGCTTTAACAACAATAGCAGGGAAATATGAAAATATACCTGCTGCTGCACAAGCTTCTTTTTTAATGGCTCAATGGCATTATGAAAAAGCCGGCGAAGAAATCACTTATGATGGATACCGAAAAGCAAAAGAGATTGTTGATAAAATTATCATACAAAAAGATTCGAGCGAAGGAAAAATAAATGCACAGAATTTATCAGTTGCAATTCTAAAAAAAGAATTGAGCCTGCAGGCAGAAAAAGTTAACCTGCCAAATCAAGCCTTTCGTATGTTGGTTTCATACAGCAATACATCAGTGATTCATGTGCGGGTCATTACCCTTTCCAAAAAACTAAAAGATCAACTTAAAAAAATAAATAACTGGCAGGAAGAATACTGGTCCCAGCTTTTAAAATTACCTGTATCAAAAACTTATATACAACCACTGGTAGCCACAACCGATTTTAGACAGCATTCAATAGAAATAAAAGTGGATCCATTGCCGGTTGGAGAATATCTGATACTCGCTAGTACCGATAAAGAATTTTCTATTGAAAAAAATAATGTCTTCCCTGCTCAATTCCTTTATGTTTCTGCAATAGCCTACCTGAATAATGGTAGTAATTTTTTTGTAGTAAACCGGGAAACAGGCAAACCTCTTCCTCGTACCAACGTGCAGGTTTGGTATCCTACCTATGATTATGCTACTCAAAAAAATGTTGACCGGAAAGGTGAGAATCTTTTTACCGATAAGAACGGTTACTTCAAAATAGCTTCACCCAAATCACCCAGTAATGCGAATTACCGGCTGGAACTTACAAATGGAGAAGATCATCTTTTTATGGAAGATGAAAATTATAATAGCTATAACTACGAAGCTAACAATACAGAAAAGGAAGTACTTCGCACCTTTTTATTTACTGATCGTTCTATTTACCGTCCGGGCCAAATCATATTCTTCAAAGGAATTATGATCAGCAGTAATAATAAAAGCTCAGAAAACAGGATTGTACCGAAACAAAAGACAACCGTTTTTTTATATGATGCTAATGGACAAAAAGTAGATTCGCTTGAATTAACCACCAATGAATTTGGATCTTATGCCGGAAAGTTTATACTTCCGCAAAATCAACTGAACGGAAATTTCAGAATCGAAGATAATACCAGCCATAGTTCCGAAACATTTTCAGTGGAGGAATATAAGCGTCCAAAATTCTCCGTAGAAATTATCAAACCATCGGGCACGTATAAACTAAATGAAGTGATAAAAGTTTCGGGAACCGCTAAAGCCTATGCCGGAAATAATATAGATGGCGCAATGGTTAAGTACCGGGTGGTGCGTGAAACACGTTGGCCCGTTTGGTACGATTATTATAGGGGAGGAAAAATTTGGCCGCCCCGCGGAGGAGAATCACAGGAAATTGCACATGGTGAATTAAAAACGGATGCAAAAGGAGAATTTATCATTCCGTTCAAGGCATTACCAGATGCTTCGATTGATAAAAAAGATCAGCCAACTTTTTATTATGAAATTTCAGTTGATATAACGGATATCAATGGAGAAACGAGAAGCGGTGCTGCATCAGTGGCAGTTGCCTACCAGGCATTGCAATTATCAATTAATGAGCCCGATGAACTGCCCATAGAAGATTTTAAGAACTTATCCATTCGCTCTGCCAACCTGAATGATATTTTTGAAAAGGCAACAGTAACAGTTACGATTCATAAATTAAAACAACCCAATTGTATTTTCAGAAATCGCTATTGGCAACAACCGGATCTGTTTTTAATGAATGAAGAAGAGTATCATAAACAATTTCCCTATGATATTTACAAAGATGAAAACCTGGTAGCCAATTGGCAGAAAGAAAAAAAGATTACAGAAAAATCAGATTCAACCAATAGTACTGACTCTTTCAACATTGACTATTCACTATTCTCGCCCGGTTGGTACTCTATAGAAGTTGTTACCAAAGATAAATATGGCGAATCGGTAAAAGCCATCAAAATAATTCAACTTACCGGAAAAGAAAATACGAATCCCGCAATGTTTGGTTCGATACTCTCCAAAAAATTGAGTTATGAGCCAGGTGAGAAAGCAAGTTATTTTTTAAAAACAAACGTAGATAGTGCCTGGGTCATTCATCATATGACGCGGGTAGATAAGGAATCGGAAGAAAATTTATTTGTTCTGGCAGGTGGAAGCAAATCGTTCGACCTTGCAATTTCAGAAGCCGACCGCGGTGGTATTGCATTGGATCTATCGTTTGTAAAACACAATCGTTTTTATACAGATAATTTAAATCTATCTGTACCCTTTACGAATAAGCAATTAAAAATTAGTTATGAAACTTTTCGCGATAAAACCCTGCCCGGCAGTGAAGAAAAATGGAAAGTAAAAATAAGTGGATATAAAACAGATAAAGTAGCGGCCGAAATGCTAACGGCCATGTATGATGCCTCACTTGATCAGTTTAAACCACATGGGTGGACCATACCAGGTTTGTGGAATAAGGCAGCTTATCCAAAATTATTTAATAGTGATCGGGGTTTTGCAAGCCTGTCTTCTTTAAATAAAGAAATGAATGAAGAAAATAGTTCATTAAATAAAGTGTATGATGAAATGATGGCTTCGATGGGTATGCGTTATTCAGAAAGAGCCCGATATAGTAGAGGGTTAGTCAGCAGTCCGATGATGGCACCAGGAGCTGAAGTTAATAAATCAGAAGCAAAAGATTTAACGGGCGCTATTTCCTTTTCACTAGCTACTCGTAAAAAAGATTCATCAAAAGATAAATATAAGTTAGAAGATGAAGGAACTGATGAGAAAGATAGGGGGAAAAGAAATGTTGATGAAAAACCCCAAACTCCCATCCAAATTCGAAAAAATTTCAATGAAACAGCTTTCTTTATTCCCGATCTGAAAACAGATAGTGTCGGTACTATCGAATTTTCTTTTAACATGCCTGAGGCGCTTACCCAATGGAAATGGATGAGCCTATCGCATACCAAAGAACTGGCATTCGGCTATTCGGAAAAAAAGATTGTTACTCAAAAAGAGTTGATGGTTCAACCCAATGCGCCACGTTTTATGCGCGAAGGCGACCGCATGGATTTTACCACTAAAATTGTTAACCTCACCGGCAAGGAATTAACTGGACAGGTAGAATTGCAACTGATCGATCCGAGTACCAATCAACCCGTAGATGGCTGGTTCAGGAATTTTTTTCCAAATCAATATTTTACCGTGCCGGCCGGACAAAGTGTACCTGCCAGTTTCACGATTGAAATTCCGTTTCAATATAACAAGCCTGTTACATATCGATTGATAGCCCGGTCGGGGGCTTTCAGTGATGGCGAAGAAATGATGCTACCGGTATTGAGTAATCGTATGTTAGTCACCGAGTCGCTTCCACTGCCTATGCGGGGGAACGGAACCAAGCTATTTAAATTTGAAAAATTACTAAATACCGCCGAAGGCAAACCGGGCGCAAGTGAAACATTAAATCATCAGTCACTAACGGTAGAGTTTACGAGTAACCCAGCCTGGTATGCTGTACAGGCCCTGCCTTATTTAATGGAGTATCCTTACGAATGTGCTGAACAAACGTTCAATCGATTTTATGCAAATACATTAGCAACGCATATTACAAACTCTTCTCCCAAAATAAAGCAGGTATTTGAGAAATGGCTTGCTGCACCCATATCCTCCAGGAGAGGGGCCGGGGGTGAGGTAGATACCGCTGCCCTGCTTTCTAATTTGAATAAAAACCTGGAACTCAAATCGGTATTATTAGAAGAAACACCCTGGGTACTCGATGCAAAAAATGAAACACAACAAAAGAAAAATATCGCCCTGCTTTTTGATTTGGTTCGAATGGGCCGGGAAATGGAAACAACCCTCGATAAACTTTCGGCTATGCAAAGTAGTAATGGTGGTTTTGTATGGTTTACCGGCGGACCTGACGACCGATATATTACCCAATATATATTAACAGGTATTGGTCATCTAAAAAAACTAAATGCCTTACCAAAAAATAAGGAGAAGTTAAATACGCTCATTAAAAAAGCAATCGATTATCTCGATAAAAAAATTAAAGAAGATTATGACCGATTGGTAAAATCAAAGGCAAACCTTCAAACGCAGGAGCCCGGTTCTTATGAAATTCAATATCTCTATATGAGAAGTTTCTTTACTGAAATAAATGTTCCGGGAGAAGTATTCAAAGCCTATAGCTATTACCGTAAGCAGAGCCAGCAATACTGGGTAAAGCAAAGCAGGTATATGCAGGGTATGATTGCCCTCAGCTTACACCGCACCGGCGATTTGCAAACGGCTAAAAATATTTTGCTGTCGTTGCAGCAATATGCATTAGTCAATGAAGAAATGGGAATGTATTGGAAAGAATTTAATACAGGCGGATATTATTGGTACGAGTCGCCTATTGAATCACATGCTTTATTAACCGAAGCCTTTGCAGAAATAAAAAAAGATACTAAAACTACTGATGATCTTAAAACCTGGTTGCTAAAACAAAAACAAACACAAAACTGGAAAACGACCAAAGCAACTGCAGATGCCTGTTATGTATTATTAATGGAAGGCAATAACTGGTTAGCCAATGAACCAGTAGTTGAAATTAGTGTAGGTTCAACCCCCCTCTCCCTCAAGAAGGGAAACGCTGCTGAGACAGAAGCCGGGACGGGCTATTTCAAAAAAATAATTGAAGGTCCAAAAGTAAACGCCGGTATGGGTGCGATTTCCGTTTCCATTTCCTCTCCGTCGGAGGAAAAACCTGGCGTGATGTGGGGAGCTGCTTATTGGCAATACTTTGAAGAACTCGAAAAAATTACTCCTTCCTCTACTCCATTAAAATTGGTTAAGAAGTTATTTGTTGAAAAAAATACAGATCGCGGGCCGGTTATTCAACCATTAAGGGAAGGTGAAGTATTGCATATAGGTGATAAAGTAAAAGTGAGAATTGAATTAAGAGTGGACCGAACGCTGGAATATGTTCATATGAAAGATATGCGTGCAGCCAGTTTGGAACCGGTAAATGTAATCAGTCAATATAAATGGCAGGGCGGTTTGGGATATTATGAGAGTACCAAAGATGCCAGTACCAATTTCTTTTTCGGCTACTTACCCAAAGGCATATGGGTTTTTGAATATCCTTTGTTTGTAACACATACCGGAACATTTAGCAACGGCCTCACCACTATTCAATGTATGTATGCGCCGGAGTTTACAAGTCATAGTGAAGGAATAAAATTCAGCGTAGAATAGATGCTGCGCATCACTTGCCCAGGGCTAAAGCCCTGGGCAAGTGATGCGCTCCAATACAAATCAGTCCTCCAATATAACAGGGACTGATTTTATTTTTAGGTCCTATATTCTCTATTTTTGTGGGATGCAATTTGATTACATTATAATTGGGCAAGGTATCTGTGGTACCTGGCTCAGTTATTATCTTGAAAAAGCGGGATTGTCTTTTTTAGTTATTGATGAATCAATTCACAATAGTGCTTCAAAAATTGCTGCTGGAATTATTAATCCGGTTACTGGTCGGCGTATTGTTAAAACCTGGATGATTGATGAATTACTTCCCTTTACAAAGGCTGCATATACGCAAATAGGTGCTGAACTAAATCTGAATGTCATTGAACAAAAAAATATGGTTGATTTTTTTCCAACGCCTCAAATGAAATTGGCTTTTAACGATCGGTTTTCGACAGACCCCTCTTATTTATTAAATCCAACTGACGAAAATAATTTTCAAGCTTTTTTCAATTACGATTTCGGATACGGAGAAATTCAACCTTGTTACCTTATAAATTTACCTGCTATTTTACCAGCCTACCGAACTAAATTGTTGAACGAAAAAAAACTCCTGGAAGAAAAATTTGAGTTATCTGAATTATCTGTTTTACCCGACTCCATTTCTTATAAAAATACTTCGGCGCAGAAAATAATTTTTTGCGATGGAGTTGCATCCTTTCAAAACCCATTCTTTAGTAACCTGCCATTTGCCCCCAATAAAGGTGAAGTAATTTGGATAGAGGCTGCTGACTTACCAACAACACATCTATTTAAGAAGGGATTGAATATTGTGCCCTGGACTAAAAATATTTTCTGGATAGGTTCAAGTTACCAGTGGGAATTTGAAAATAATGAACCCACCAATTCATTCCGGGAACAAACAAATGCGCAATTAAAACACTGGTTAAAAGTTCCGTTTAAAATTATTGATCATAAAGCAGCGGTCAGGCCAGCTACCCTGGAGCGGCGACCATTTGCAGGTTTTCATCCAATGCATCCAGCTATTGGCATACTCAATGGTATGGGAACCAAGGGTTGTTCACTGGCTCCCTTCTTTTCAAATCAATTCGTTGAACACTTGCTGCATCAAACTCCGATTCATGCCGAAGCTTCTATCCAACGATTTACTCGTTTACTAAGCAGGGTTTGACTGTTACTTACAATATTCGGTGAGTAGAATATTAATTTCCTTTTATATTTTTGTTAAGTTAGCCCCTGGCAAATTTATATTAACGAATAAACCCTTTTTTAGAAATGGATCAATTAAAAATCTATTCAATTCCCGACCGGTTTCGTCGCTTAGAAAACCTGCACATTGTTTTTTGGCTGGTTAAAGATATCAGTTGGGCAATGCTTTGGCGACCTATTGGCCTTTTAATGTTTATACCTACCCTCTTTATAGCCGCATTGATAACCTGGCAAAATCGGCATGTAAAGGCAGAGTTGTTCCATAACCTCGCTATCTTTTTTTGGATCACGGCCAATGGTTATTGGATGATTTCGGAATTTTTTTGGGCTAACTTAGATTACCTGCGGTATTATGCCGCTATTCCTTTTAGTGTCGGAATTTTTTTTATTGCGACCTATTATTTAGTAATAGCGCCAAGAGAAAAGAAGAAAGAAAAACTGGTTACTTCAGTTTAGCTATTCGAAAAAAATATCAGGAGATTCTCATCGGTAAAAAAAACGAAGTTGTCTTAAAAGACGATAGAATCTCGCAAAGGTGCTACGAAGCAAAGAAGAAATATTGAGGATCGGGCGTTGCGACTTTGCGTCGTTGCGAGAAAAAATATTTAAAATACTTTTGAGATAACCTCGTTAAAAAAGTAAAAGCGATATCGTACTAACTAAGCTGCTAGTTTTTGATTGTTAACAACCACAATCGGATCTTGTTTTAATAAACGACTCAATGCGGTATATAAAGCAGGAAGTTCGTGCCTGAACCTAATTGGGTTTTCAAAAAATAATTCTACACATACTGCCCAAAACTCGTGATAATTCGTACCTGCATAATCACCTAATATATTTTTTCCGCCAAGCTGCATATCCTCAAAAATGGGGCGCGCCACTTTTGAAAAATTCTTGAACTCTTTTTTAAAATGTTTGTCTTCTTCGGTTTGCGTAATAAAATTTACATAGGTTAATGCATGTCCCATTTCGTGCAAGCCAACATTACAATTCGCAGTAAGACCATGTATACCCTTTACAAAATTATCCCAGCTTAAATAAATTCCGCTATGATCGACATGGCCCTGGAAGGGGCGTGAATAAAATCCGTAGTGATAATCATCTTTCAACACAAAAATATCTTTAAAATAATTCAACAAATATTTATCCAATCCAAATGTAAGTTGAACGGCAACTGCACTTATTAAAATGGGCATCTCTGCGCTGGCAGTTACCTCAATATAATGAAATCGTTTGGCGCGATGGAATACATAAGTTCGAAATAAAAATTTATGCTGATCCTCTAAACTCAAACGATTATAATACCGTAGATGAGGTGCAATAACTGAATGATACCAGGTTTCCTGTGAAAGAAATTTTTGATACTGTGCATTAACCTGAAGACGATTGATCCATTCCATAAAAGGTTGATGCAAGAGAATAATCCCAATTACAATGGCTAGAATGAGTAAAATTTCCATAAGGCTCCATTTTTCTTTTGTGAATGGCAGGTACGAAATCAGCACTTATGGTTTTAAAAAGAAAATGGATTGAAGGAAAGCCTTCAGGGACTGGAGTGTGGTTTTTTCAAGGAATGTTTAGTAGTGGATATTTTTTAACCTGATACAAAATAGAAAGAATAGTTTATAAATGAAAGCCCCAGCGCTCATTTATTTAATTTAGCTAAGTTACTGAAATCAAAGGGTTTGCCTTTATTTTAGGAAAGGGGTTGGCAAAATAGGATACTAATTTAACAATCTAAACTGTTCAATATACAGGTTTGGAACCTCCTTTTTATCTTTGTTGGGCTATTGGAATAACTGCTGAACCCATAAGCCACAAAACTTATTGTATACGCTGGCAACATAACTATCAGGTATAATTGTTTTTCTGTATTAAATATTTTATCAATAGCTTTTAAAAATTCTTGTAATGCCCGATGGCTCAAAACCTTCCTTTATACGGTTAGAAATTATCATTTGAAAGACTATCATTCATTTCAAGAAAATCTATATTAAACAGATACTTATAATCCGGAGTTTTCTCAAAATCCTTCATCGAAGAGTAAATGCTCACCTATTCGGTTTCGATTCAAATGTTTAAAACTTACAGCTAACGTCGCGACTTGCTGCAGGGCTGTTATTCCGTGATCCTGTACCCCGACAACTACCGCTGATTAATTTACAAATGTTAAACTTAGAAACTAATGATCAATATTTAACGTTCAGCCGAAATCACCGCCCAACTTAGTTTTTAGTTGATTGTTAAAATGTCCAGCCAGCCTTGCCAGCAAACCGATGTTGGGCGCTGGTTTCTTCAAAATAGTTGAGGTAACAAAAAAGTTACCCATAATTTTGAGGGTATCGAAAATGTTACCTATTTTTGTTGAAACAAAATGGAGGTAGATATGAAATGTAAAATCAGAGTTTATGAAAGTCAGAGAGCTAGTAAAACTACTTAAAGATGATGGTTGGGAAAAAAAGAACAGAAGGGTAGTCACCTTCAATTAATTCACCCCACAAAAAAAGGAAAAGTAACAGTACCGGTTCATGGTGGGGATATTCCAAAAGGAACATTAAATGCTATTCTGAAGCAAGCGGGGTTGAAATAAAAACCCACTCTTCAGAAGTAAGGCAAAATAATTAAATTATGACTCTTTAAAAAACATGTCAAAACAGCGAAAGCTCCAATTAATTTTGGAGAAGGAAGGTAGCAAATTATGGGGTCGTGTGTCGGTAGACGGGAATCTCGTCTTCGATTCAGCTACTACCTTGCAGGCTCTTGAAAAAAAACTTAAAAAGACATTAAAAGACTTTGAAGGCTTGGAGGAAATTCAGTTTGAATATGCCTATGATCTTACAGTTTTTTTTGAACAATTTAATTTTCTTAATCAATCTAAAATTGCTGAATTAGCTGGGATTAATCCAAGTTTGATTCGGCAATACTCCTCGGGTCACAAGCAACCCTCGAAAGAGCAGGTTGGAAAAATTGAGAGCGCAATACGAGAGTTGGCTGGCAAATTGAAAGCAGTTCAACTTTCATCGAAAGCATATGCTCAGTAAATTGCTGCAATTTTAGTTCAAGGCCTTCTAAAGAGGCCTTTTCTTTTATAATTATTCTCTCCACCAAATGTTAAGTTTAAATTTTGTTTAGGGCTTGAGCTTGAAGAAGGATAATGACTTGTAACGTAGAGGCTGTTGTTATTCTGAAACCTATGGGTAGCAAAAAAAATCTAAATCCTCAAATTGGTTACCTTAAAAGCCGGATATGGGCATATGATTTCCTAAGAACCTGTCTAAAATTCATATTTCTAATAACAGAAGCCGCAGATTCGCAGATTAAAAAACCTCAACTAGAATAACTTATCCGTACTACATCTGCGAATCTGCGGCTATACAAAAAATATAAAATCATTTTTAGACAGCCTCTAAGAAACGATTTTATTTTCTACTTAATCTGCTTGGGATAAAATTCTCATTTCGGTTACCTTTGCAACTTCGAAAACAGGTTCATTGAGAGGTTACCAGCAAGAACAGTCATAAACGATACTTAACTTCTGGTAAACTTAGCTACTAACAAAACTATCAAACCATACACATGTACAGAACGCATACCTGCGGAGAATTAAGGAGTATTCATTCGGGCCAAACGATAACCCTGGCTGGTTGGGTACAAACCATTCGGAAATTTGGAAGTATAACTTTTGTTGACATGCGCGATCGCTATGGCATAACCCAACTATTATTTGGTGAAGAATTAAACCAAGTACTCGAAGCTTCACCGCTTGGCCGGGAGTATGTATTGCAGGCTACCGGTTTAGTAGAAGAAAGAACCAATAAAAACTCGAATATACCTACTGGTGATGTAGAATTAAAAATTACCTCTTTTAAAATCCTCAATAAATCGATCACACCACCTTTTACGATACAGGACGATACAGATGGCGGCGATGATATTCGGATGAAGTACCGGTTCCTCGACCTGCGCAGAAATGCTGTTAAGAAAAACCTTGAGCTTCGCTATGCGGTTAATCGGAGCGCCCGTAATTACCTGCATGAAAATAAATTCATGGATATCGAAACTCCCTTTCTTATAAAATCAACACCCGAAGGTGCAAGAGATTTTGTAGTACCCTCCAGAATGAACCCCGGTCAATTTTATGCATTGCCCCAAAGTCCACAAACATTTAAACAATTATTAATGGTAAGCGGATACGACCGGTATTACCAGGTTGTAAAATGTTTTAGGGATGAGGACCTGCGTGCTGACCGCCAACCCGAGTTTACTCAAATAGATTGTGAGATGTGTTTTGTAGAGCAGGAAGATATACTAAATATGTTTGAAGGTTTGGTGAAATGTATTTTTAAAGATGTGAAAAATATTGATTATACCGACACTGTACAACGAATAACCTGGGAAGAAGCAATGTGGAATTATGGTAACGATAAACCTGATATTCGCTTTGAATTAAAAATTTGCAATCTTAAATTTCCGGCTCATGCATTCCCGGCCTATAACGAAAGCAATGGCAAGCTATTTAATTCTTTATTGGGGGGCGCCGATTTTAAAGTGTTTGACGAGGCAGAAACCATTGTGGCGATTGCCATCCCCGGGTGTAGTGAATACAGCCGTAAACAAACCGACGAGCTAACAGAATGGGTTAAGCGCCCGCAAATAGGAATGAAGGGCCTTGCTTTTATTAAGTGTAATACGGATGGTAGTTTCAAAAGTAGTATCGATAAATTTTATAGTGAAGAAAAATTAAAAGCCATTGCAACAACAGCAAATGCAAAACCAGGTGATTTGATTTTGATTGTTTCAGGTGCTGAAGAAAGAACACGAAAGGCCATCAGTGATTTGAGAATGTATATGGCCGATAAATTGGGCTTGCGAAAATCAGATGATTTTAGATTGTTATGGGTACTGGATTTCCCATTATTTGAATATGATGAGGAGGGAAATCGATGGGTTGCCCGGCATCATCCCTTCACAAGCCCCAAGCCCTTACAGATTGAAACAATGATAAATAATAACCCTGCCATTGAAAATGCTGCAGACTATTTAAAACATCCCTATGCTACAATTAAAGCCAATGCCTACGATATGGTTTTAAATGGCAACGAAATTGGTGGAGGATCAATAAGAATTTTTCAAAGAGAATTACAGGAGAAAATGTTTGCTGCGTTAGGAATGGATGCCACGGAACAACAACATAAGTTTGGTTTTTTATTAGGAGCCTTTGAATATGGTGCCCCACCACACGGCGGTATTGCCTTTGGTTTCGATCGGCTTTGTGCAATTTTAGGTGGCAGCGAAAGCATCCGTGATTTTATCGCGTTCCCTAAAAACAATAGCGGACGAGATGTAATGCTGGATGCACCGGCTACTATCGATGAAAAGCAACTGATAGAATTACAAATAAAATCAACCGCTGATTAATTCAATTTCTTTTAATCCCTGATCTACACGTTTTATTTAAATCTTCAAGAGATATATTAATGAAAGAAGTGACTTTAGGTTGGAAGGTCTTCCGGTTTATTTGTATTCTGCAATTAATAGTAGTAGGATTTCAACTTGTTTTATCAGTACTTTCTATTCTGCAGGCCGACCTGTTTTTTTATTCATTAATTACAAGCCTTATTTACCTCGTTATCTTTTTATTTTTATATCAGGGAGTTTTGATCATCAATAACAATTACCCGGATACACCGTTGGGTCCTGGTCAAAAAAAATATTATAACTGGCTATTTCTTCTAAACGTATTAGCGATTGCATTTCTATTTGGGCAGGTTATCAGCAAATGGCGCGTGCTGGCGCCTCTGTTGAATGTGATTGACGTTGGGTGGCTTGATTATCTTTTTTTTGGTTTTCCCTTATTTTTAGTGCTGATAACTTTTGGATTTCATTTATTATTTTTAATTGGAATCTATAAACTGCGAAGGTTGCTTTATCAAAATACCATAGAAAGGTGGCAACAGCAATTTAGTGATACGCCTGAATAAAACAGGGTACTGAACAGCAAGATGGCTTTGTTGCATCATAATAAGCTACTTCTACTGGCGCTGTATGTTAGTAATACCGTTTGTTGCCCTGAACAACTATTTATATTTTCTGAAAATACTGCAACTGATTTTTTTCAACGATCGATTGGGTTACTTTTCTTAATACCTTTTTTATTAAGTTGAGCAGGCATTTATTAATTCCTTTATAAAATTTGACTCATTATTTATAAAATGATCAATAACATTTAACAATTTACCTTAATCAACAAATCAAAGTTCTTTTGTAGTTTTATACACTTGGCCTGATTTTTATGCGTTTATCCTTTTACGATCACCATTAATGAAAACAATAATTATTATAGTTGCTTTAATGCTCTCTATCTCCTGCGTAAAAAAACAGGTGGAGGATAAGAACAACGCTCTATCGTTAACCAATATAGCTTACGGATCTGATACAAAACAAAAACTAGATATCTATCTTCCTGCCGAACGAAACGCCGCCAATACGAAATTATTGGTTTTGATACATGGAGGTGGTTGGAATGAAGGAGACAAAGCAGATTTCAATTTATTTATTACAGAATTGCAAAGACGGTTGCCCGATTATGCCATTGCGAATATTAACTATCGCCTTTTTAACAATAACCAAAACAAATTTCCAACTCAGGAAAATGATGTAAAGGCAGCAATTGATTTTCTGATTAATAAATCTGTTGAATATAAAATAAGTAAAAAATTAGCCCTATTGGGGGCGAGTGCAGGGGCACATTTATCTTTATTACAGGCGTATAAATATTCGGATCCGGTTCCAATAAAAGCA
>JANNEK010000342.1:0-24560 GCA_031378605.1 Chitinophagaceae bacterium
CAACCAAAGTGAGCGCAATAAAAATAACCTGATACCCGGCTATACTCATTTACAAATAGCAATGCCCTCTTCGGTTGGATTGTGGCTTGGGGCCTATGCCGAAAGCCTGGTAGATGATATGGAATTATTGGCTGCTGCCTACCAGGTGGCCAATAAAAATCCTTTAGGGAGTGGTGCCGGTTATGGATCATCGTTTCCGCTAAACAGAAAAAGAACCACAGAGTTATTGGGCTTTAAAACACTTAACTGGAACAGTGTTTATGCACAAATGAGCCGTGGCAAAACAGAAAAAATTATGAGCATTGGTTTAGCCGGTGTAGCTTCTACCCTGAGTAAATTATCTATGGATTGCTGTTTATACCTTAATCAAAATTTCGGTTTTATTTCATTCCCCAATGAATTAACTACAGGAAGTAGTATAATGCCCCACAAAAAAAATCCGGATGTGTTTGAATTAATAAGGGCGAAATGCAACCGTATTCAATCGATTCCAAACGAACTTACTTTACTGCTAACAAATCTTCCTTCGGGTTATCATCGCGACCTTCAGTTAACTAAAGAGATTTTATTTCCAGCGATTGAGGAATTAAAAGCGTGTTTGCAATTAATGCAACTGATGTTATCAAATGTATCGGTAAAAGAAAATATTCTGGATGATCCAAAATATACTTATCTGTTTAGTGTAGAAGCAGTTAATGAATTAGTAAATCAGGGTATTCCATTTCGCGAGGCCTATCAGCAGGTAGGAAATCAAATTGATCAGGGAAAGTTTACTTTTGACTATAAAAAAAAATTACTTCACACCCACGAAGGAAGTATCGGCAATTTATGCAACCATGCAATTGTTGATGAAATGAATACCCTGTTAGCTCATTTTGTATGACTGTTGCCTATACCGGTTAAATGCCATTAAGTGGGTATTGATAATGGGGGCAAATGATTTATTTTCAATAATAATTCATCGCCCGTTGCAACTATAATTTTTGTAATAAACCTTTCATCAAAAAAAGCTGCTATGAAAAAAATTTTTAGATGGCTGCTCCAGTCAATAAAAAAATATTTAGCTCAACCATTAATGTGGATCAGGGGTTGGTTTTTTATAACCAGCAGGGTTCCCTTTTTACTGATAATAATCGGGTTTGGTTGTTTCGGTTTTATTTTAAACGATCAGGGTAAGGACCTGATGATGGCGTTTAGAGATATTTCCTTATTTCATCCGTATCTTCTAAGTTTTACTTTTTTATTAATAATCTGGAGTGGAATTTTATGGTATGTTGCCCGCCTTGTGCTTACGTCAGCAAATCTTCGTAGAATTGTTGATACAGAGGTATCTCTTCGTGAATCTCTAAAGGATCCACAATGCGGCAAGAATTGTGAATTGAAAGAAGATCATATAGTAGTATCGATTGATAGTTTGCATCGGAGGTCTATTCAAAAAATAGCGAAGATAGCGCCAAGAGTATTTGCCTGTTTACCCTACCTGCTTTTTTTATGGAGTTATTATAGTGTAAATAAATTTAACGGATGGGTAAAAATGGTTATTGTGTTATTGATTGGCGTGATTCATGTAACCTACCTATGCTATCGTACAATTATTTTCAAAGATAAAAAGCAACCCATAGCTGCATCTGACGAGCGATTTTTGCTTGGTCAATTAAAAGACCCCATTGCGATCATCTATTCACAAATGCTGCGCAATACAACTAAATATATTATTCCGGTTGTATTTTTAGGATCCTTTTTTTACGCATGGATTACTGCGCGATCAGTTCCTTCCCTGGAAGGAAAACCTGGTTTGATTATTTTATGCGGATTAATTTTTTATTCATTGGTCGGGTTGTTGATGGATTATATTTCCAACTGGCTAAAATTTCCTTTCTTTTGGTTCTTGCTGCTAGTAATGTTGTTCATTTCATTGCCGTATAATAATAACCATGCGATACTTGCAACTGTTAATCAGGAAAATGCTGCGCTACAAATAAATAATCGAAAACAAGACAGTATTTATTTCAAAGAATGGCTTGAACAAAAGTGGAAATCAAACCAGCTTATCAGCAACGGAGATACTATTCCTGTATTTATTATGGCTGCCGAAGGAGGGGGTATTCGTGCCTGTTATTGGACCGAACAGGTACTAAAGCAGTTACACCTATTGTATCCTGAATTATATAATAATACATTTGCAGTTACCGGTGCTTCCGGTGGAACGGTTGGTCTTGGTTTTTTTTATAACTATATCTATCAGCTATCAAAAAATAATACCTCGGTATTATCCAAAAAAGAATTCTACTCTTCGTTGGATACGATTGCTGCTTCAGATTTTCTTTCAGGCGTAACCTATGGATTTTTATTCCCCGATTTGCTGCAACGTGCTATTCCCTGGCCTATTGCTTCTTTTGATCGCGCAAAATTTCTTAACAATGCATTTTCAGGTTCTTTTAGAAAACATACTGGTAATGGCGATAATGATAGTACAACAGTATTGGATCAGTCGGTTTTAATTTCTTCACAGGAATCCAATGCATTTAATTTTCCAGTTATTTTATACAATAGTTTATTTGTAGAACAAGGACAGAAGGCAATATTTTCTCCTTACAAACTTTCTGAAACCTATTATAAAGATGTATTGGATATTTTTGACTCAACCAGGGTATTGGTACCCGTTACGGAAGCAATGGTTTCTTCGGCAAGGTTCCCCATCATAACACCTCCAGGTTTAATGCAAAAAGCCGATGGCACAAAATTAGGACACCTTGTAGATGGTGGATATTTTGAAAATACAGCGATTCAAACTGCGCAGCAAACAGCCATCATGATTAAACGTATCAGCAGTCGTTTGAATTTAGGAGGAAAGAAAGTAGTTCCTTACATTATAGCTTTAAAATATGGATCTGGTACTAAAAAAGCAGTGGATGCCTTAGGTGCCGGATATGAAACGGCACCGATCAAGGGAGGTATTAATACCTTGTTTAGATGGATTGATGGTGCAAACGCTATTACTACAACACTTGATAAAGATTTGAATTCAATTGAATTTAGATTACCAAAATATAAAGGAGACATTATTCCACTTGGCTGGTACTTATCAAACCCTTCTAGAAAATTGATAGAAGAATATGCATTGCCCGGAACTGATCAATTAAAAAAACCGCTGGCTCAGTTAAAAAGGCTCTTAAGAAATTGATAAGTTGTGCGAATTTATAAAGTGCAACACTTTTATAATACTTAAGTATTGGTAAAATCACTAAAAATATTATATTCGTACTATGATTTATCAAAATGCCCCAATAAGGGAAGCTGTTTTTGATATAAGAATTGATAAGCTCAATATTACAGGTGTTGAAGAGTTACTACTTATTAAAGAATTGATTTTCAAAGATTTTCCCGTTGAAAAAAAGAGGCATAATATTACTGGAATGTTTCAATTTTCACCAGATAAACCACTCGAAAGTAAATCTCATAGTGACTTAACAGGATATATTTTCCTATCGGAAGACAATACTAGACAACTTCAAGTCAGAATAGATGGATTTACTTTGAATGTGTTAAAACCTTATGAAAATTGGGAGATGCATTTTGAAACGTTCATTAATTATTGGTCTGAGTATAATAGACTTTTCAAGCCAGAAAAAGTTATTAGAATAGCTACAAGGTTTATAAATAGAATAGAAATCCCGATCCCATTTAACGATTTTCAAGACTTTGTTATCAATATGCCGCCTATACCTGTATGTTTACCACAGACGTTTTCCAACTTTTTTATGCAAATTCAAGTTCCAAGCAAAGACAAGTTTAGAAATGTTGTGATTACTGAAACAATAGAGCCTATCGAAAATTTAACTTTGCCATTCATTTTGGATATTGATGTTTTTCAAGAACTCAATATTGAAAATTCTAAAGAAAATTTATCATTAAATTTTTCGGTAATTCGTAATATTAAAAACGAAATATTCGAAAACTGTATAACAGAAAAAACAAGACAATTATTTAAATGATAAATACAATATATCCGACTATACAAGAAAGACAGAGACCAGTCGCTGTTTCTTACGAAGCTCATTTAGTTAGAAATAATATTGAAACTTGCCATTTATTATTTGTTGGTCAAAGCGTTTTTATTCAAGAATTATATAAGCAACAATTAAAAAAAAGATTTGATTTTTATAATTCGATTTGGAAAAATGAAACAGTATTTTCCTCAAGCATTTCAGAAATAACAAATAATGCAGCATATCGTTATATTATTGGGTTAGGCCAAGAAGTTCTACCATTCATTATAAATGATTTCAAAGCAAATGACAATCACTGGTTTTATGCATTAGAAGCAATTACTGGTCAAAACCCAATTAACGATAATCATAAAGGAATTGTTCCATTAATGAAAGCTGATTGGTTAAAATGGGCAAAGGAAAATAATATAACAGATGAAAATTGAGTTTCCACCATTCCCTAATAGTAAAGTTGACCCATTTTTAGTAACAAGCCCCCAGACTGCTCATTACAATTGTATTGCTTGGGCATACGGAGACAATTCAAAATGGTTTTGGCCAGATATCTCTAATATTTATTATTGGCCACTTGAAATTCCAAGAGAAGAAAAAGTAGAATACTTCGTTTTATTATTTAAGTCTATTGGATATGAAGTTTGCAATAATGGGGATTTAGAGGAACATTATCAGAAAATCGCAATATACACCGACAAATTTGGCAAACCAACACATGCAGCTCGACAACTAGAAAATGGTTTTTGGACAAGTAAGCTGGGACAACATTTTGACGTTACTCACACAATATTTTCAATGCAAGATGGCTCATATGGTAATGTCGCATTATTCATGCAACGACAAAAATAATTTCTCCAAAACATTGGCGTTGTAATAGTGGGGCTGGACATTGAAACAATCACCAGCGGTAATTCTGTTTGGCTGAGGTTCGAGGCTGACGATTAAAGCCCAAAAGCTATAGTTCTTAATATTTAAACTTACCGAGAATCAACGCCACAGTTCCAGAAAGACGCAATACTTCCATCCTAGCCTGTCGGCAATACCTCCTCATTAACGAAGATCTTTGATATTTACCCGGGTTGGGCTGTCTTTTCCTGCAACAATCGATGAAGAACTAATTGCAATAGCTTTAATAATTTCTGCCATATTTTTCATATCCAGTGTTTCAATTTCATCATCAAGTGAATGATAATATTTGTCGATGGTTTTATTAACTGCCATCGTATCGGCTTCCATCCTCGAGGTAGAAATGGTGTGGGCAGGTACACCCAGTCGGGCAAGTGTTGCATTATCTGAACGATAAAAAAGATCCTGTGTTTTATAGGGATCCGGATAAAAGGTGAATTTCGACCCCTGTAAATTTTTTTCTAAAATTTTCCCCATATCCGTTTTTTCATACCCTGTAATATAAGCAGAGTTGGTACCCCACTTACTTTCCGTACCAATCATTTCAATATTAAACATGGCTACTACTTTATCGGCATTGTACTGTTGCGAAAAATATTGGGAGCCAAATCCTCCGATCTCTTCAGCCGTAAATGCTGCAAACACAATCGTGCGCTCATTGTCTTTCTTCAATCCGAAGTAATGTGCAAGCATCATCACTGCAGTGGTTCCTGCTGCATCGTCATTTGCTCCATTAAAAATAGAATCCGCGTCCTTGTTCGGCTTTGAGATACCCAGATGATCGTAGTGGCCCGAGAATACAACAAACTCTTCTTTACTTTTTTTGCCTGGTAACACCCCGACTACATTCATTAATTTTCTTTCAACAAATTCATGCTTTGCTTCGAATGAATAATTTACAGGGTTAGCCGCCGTCAAAATAAACACTATACTATTAGATGATTTAAACAACTGGCGCTTCAATCCGGTAAGTCTGTTAAAAATTTTACTAAAACTGGTATCCACCATCACTATGTAATTCTTACCGGAACGAATTAAATTTCTTGCTTCTGAAAATAAATCTTTACCGGCTGCAACCATAATTTTTTCAAAACCCGAATTTTCGTTGATGGTAAGAGTAGGCTGACAGGTTACTACAATAATATTTTTCATATCTATAACCGTATTATCCAAACTACCAGACGCACTTATAAATTTCGGGGTCACCATTACAAATTCCTGGTAATAGGATTGGCCATTTACAGGTTGTAATCCCGCCTTCTTAAATTCCTCTGCAATAAAGGCAGCGGCTTTGTCAATACCCGGAGAAAAAGTTCTGCGCCCCTCCATATCATCGGCAGAAAGAATTTTTTCAATACGTTCTACTTCAGTAGCATTTATTATTTTATCAATATCCTGCGCCAATAAATAAGAAGAGAGTATTACCAGCCAGGTACCAAGTACTATTTTTTTCATATGTTATTTTCTAACTAATTTATTTTTTATTCCAATAAGCACAACATTATTCATGGCCATTGCCCTATTATTATTTATTCGTTATGCGATTAGCATACCTTTTTATAATAGTCACTAAAGGCTCATCATTTCTTTAAACTTAACTGTTTGCCTCCGGCTTACTTCAATTTTTTCACCGCCTTTCAGTTCCAATAATAATCCACCATTAAAATAAGGTTCAATTTTTTCAATTAATCGCAGATTTATGATATGCTTTCGGTTGGCGCGGAAGAAAGTTTTTTCATCCAACCGTTCTTCGAGGGCATTGAGTGATTTTAGAATAAGTGGTTTATTTGCCGCAAAATATACTTTCGCATAGTTTCCTACGCTTTCGAACAACCGAATTTCATTGAGTTTTACAAACCAGCATCTCTCGCCATCCTTCACAAATACCTGGTCATGCTCGTAGAGTGTAGATCGATTAATATTCTCCGTTCCATCGGTACCTGTATCTCTTTCCTCTTGTAAATGAAGTTTCTGAACAGCATCGGCCAATCGCTTTGGTTCAATCGGCTTTAAAAGATAATCCAGTGCATTAACTTCAAATGCTTTTAGCGCGTACTCATCATAAGCGGTAGTAAATATCACATTGGGAATTCTATCCAGTTCTGCCAGCAAGTCGAACCCTGTTTTGCCGGGCATTTGAATATCAAGAAAAATCAGTTCGGGGTTCATCTGTTCAATCTTCTCAATACCTTCTCCTGCATTTGCCGCTTCAGCAACCACTTCAATTTCGGGATAATCTAATAATAATTTTTTTAGCTCATTCCGAGCCAATCGCTCATCATCAATAATAATTGCTTTAATCATATACCGTTAATTTATAGTTACAGGAATAAGCACGGTTGCCTGTACAATATTGCCATTCACCTGTTTTATTTCAAAGTTAGATTTATCGCCGAATAATAAGTGGAGTCTGTTTTTTGTACTTGATATTCCAAACCCTTCTTCGTTTATCTGGCCGCTTAAATTACCTGAATTCTGAACAATAAGCTCGTGATAATTACCTTTAAAATCAGAAATGATTTTTATAAGGCCTCCTTTAATTTCCTTTCCAATGCCATGTTTAATAGCATTCTCAACAAGGGTTTGCAGCATCATTGGCGGAACTGGTTGATCAAGGGTGTCTTCATCAATCTGGTATTCAACATTAAGCCTTGCTTCGAAACGAATATGTTCCAGAGCAAGGTAATCTTTTACAATATTTAATTCTTTTTCGAAGGAAACTGTTTCCAATTTTTCTGCCTGCATACTGCTACGCAAAATATTACTTAATTCCGTAATAGCATCCCGCGCTCGTATAGGGTTTTCGTCTATTAATGCCCGTATGCTGTTTAGTGCATTAAAAATAAAATGAGGGTTAATATGAGATTTTATAGTTTTAAGCTCAAGCTCTTTTACCAATGCTTCCAGCTTAAGGGTATCCAATTGCTGGCGCCGGCTTTTTTCGATATAATGGTAGAAATAATAAATAACCATCCAGGGTATAATAAAAATTCCCAGGTTTAACACATTTACTAAAAGTTTTGAAAAGAAATTAATATTACTACTATCGCTCAGAGAAAATAATTGCAAAAAACCGATCAATAATAAGCTATAAAGTGTACTTGTTGCAACAATGCCAATAATAAGCCGGGTGATCATTTTTTCAATCGGCAATAATAACCAGCCAGCTCTTTTAATATATTCGCGTAGTATATGTGTGCTGATTATACCGCCTATTACATAGATGAAGATTTTAGCGCTCATATCTGCAGTCAGAATATCCTTCCGGAAAAAGATAGTATAAAAAAGCAGGGAAAACCCAACCAGGCCCCAACCCCCTAACTGACAAAGCCAATAACTTGATATGCGGTTAAAAACTTTCATATTGAACTCAAATCTACATATTCAATACCCTCTTTGCAGTTTTTTGGGATATATGGTGATATATATAGCCCATCGGTGGGGTATACTTCGAAAAAAACTGGCTGAAAATACAGCATTTTGGTAAAAAAAGACTGTTGTGCGAACCTGAACCCGGTTTTATTGTTTTGATAAAATACCAACCTCTATCCAATGGCCGTTATAAAATTGTATTTTTGAACATTGAAATTTACACTCGATGGAAATTAAACCAGGCGCTTTACTAAGTACGATTAACTCACCCGCAGATGTTAAGAATTTAAAAAAAGAACAATTGCATGTGCTTTGCAATGAATTGCGTCAATACATCATTGATATCGTAAGTGTACATGGCGGGCATTTTGGAGCCAGTTTGGGTGTTGTTGAACTATCGGTAGCCCTTCATTACATTTATAATACACCCTATGATCAATTGGTATGGGATGTTGGTCATCAGGCCTATGGCCATAAAATTTTAACTGGTCGCAGAGATAATTTTGCAACGAATCGTAAATATAACGGATTGAGTGGTTTCCCAAAAAGAACCGAAAGTGAATACGATACGTTCGGAGTAGGGCATTCCTCTACTTCTATTTCTGCTGCATTGGGTATGGCTATGGCTGCAAAATACAAGGGAGAAGATAGAAAATCGGTAGCCATTATCGGAGATGGATCAATGACGGCTGGTCTTGCTTTTGAAGCGATGAATCATGCAGGTGTTGCCGACAATGATATGCTGATTATATTGAATGATAATTGCATGAGCATCGATCCAAATGTGGGTGCTTTAAAAGAATATCTGACAGATATAACCACTTCGGCAACGTATAATAAATTCAAGGACGATATCTGGAAAGCGCTTGGAAAATTACCTATTGGTAAAAACTTTACCCGCGAAATGGCCAGTAAGCTGGAACATAGTATCAAAGGATTTGTTAGCCGCAGCAGTAATCTTTTTGAAGCCCTGAACCTTCGTTATTTCGGACCAATAGATGGTCATAATATTACCAAGCTGGTGGATACGTTACAGGATCTAAAAAATATCCCCGGACCTAAGTTACTTCATATCATAACGGTAAAGGGTAAGGGATACGCATTGGCAGAAAAAGATCAAACCAAATGGCACGCGCCCGGTTTGTTTGATAAAGTAACCGGCGAGATTCATAAAAAAGTATTCGATCTGCCACAAGCGCCAAAATACCAGGATGTATTTGGACAGACTATCATTGAATTGGCTGAGCAAAATGATAAAATTATAGGCATCACACCTGCAATGCCTTCGGGTTCTTCGTTAAAATTTATGATGGAAAAAATGCCTCATCGGGCTTTTGACGTTGGTATTTGTGAACAACATGCTGTAACCCTAAGTGCTGGTATGGCCACGCAGGGGATGAAAGTATTTTGCAATATTTATTCGTCTTTTATGCAAAGGGCCTACGATCAGGTAGTGCATGATGTAGCTATTCAAAAATTACCGGTAGTGTTTTGTTTGGACAGGGCCGGACTGGTAGGAGAAGACGGGCCCACCCATCATGGATGTTATGATATTGCTTATTTCCGTTGTATTCCTAATATGATTGTTAGTGCTCCAATGAATGAAAGTGAATTACGTAATTTAATGTATACGGCACAGTTAGAATCTACTGATCTGCCTTTTGTGATTCGCTACCCAAGAGGAGAAGGAGTAATGCCAGAATGGAAAACCCCATTGAAAGAAATTGAAATTGGAACAGGAAGAAAACTAAAGGACGGAAAAGAAATTGCGATCCTGACGTTTGGTCACCCTGGAAATTTTGCAAGTTTAGCGATCCGCGAATTACGTAAAGAAGGAATTGATCCTGCACATTACGATATAAGATTTGTAAAACCACTCGACGAAAAATTACTGCACGAAGTATTTACAAACTATACCAAAGTGATTACAATAGAAGACGGTACGATAGTAGGAGGATTTGGGTCGGCTGTATTAGAATTTATGGCCAGGCATAATTACAAAGCCGATCTTAAAATAATGGGAATTCCCGATCGAATTGTTGAACATGGTACTCCAAAACAACTATATAATGAAATTGGGTTAGATGCTAATGGAATTGCGAATACGGTACGAGAAATACTACAAACTACCACAGCTAAAAAAGTAATATTTACCACGGATACTGGTTTAAGTTAATAGATATTAATATATACTCCGAATTGAATTTATAATAATGATTCTTAATAAAAAGGAGCTGGCAGGAACGAATTTTCCTGCATAGATGAATTAATTTAAATCACTTCTCCTACTTAATCTTTTACAATCGAAGAGTCGCCCCTAACTTTCGGGCTATTGTTTGCAGTATTGAGTAAAGATACCTTCACCGGTATTAAATCAACAAAACTGTGAAGCAAATATTTTTAGCGCTGCTTACTTTAATCAGCCTGCCTACCTCGGCTCAACCAAAAATAGTGGGTACCCTTGCAAATAATGGTTCCAAATACGGGGGATCGATTTTTCGATTGGATTTACCAGGCAGTTCTCCCGGCGTTGTATATGCGTTCGATAATAGATCCCCACATGCACCAGTTGGAGGAATTATTGCAGGTGATGCAGACTGGCTGTATGGAAGTTTGACAATTAACGGAACAAACAATAATGGTGCATTCTATAAAATTCGGAGGAATGGCCTTGATTTTACAAAATTGTTCGATTATAACAATTCATCTGCAAGCACCCCATTTTACCATACTGATAATTACATCTATGTAATGGGTGGCAATGAATTAAAAAAAATTGATCCGGTAACCAATACAGTAGTTAACCTGGTTAACAATGTTTATGGGCTCAACCTTCATATTGATGCTGGCGACTGGATTTATTTTCTGGGAGCAAGCTCTCTCAACAAAATAAAAACGAATGGTAGCATGCAAACATTGCTTCATAATTTTAGTTTTCCTTCGGATGGATATAACCCGGTGGGTGTTACCGAAGTTCCGGGCGATAGCTTGTTTGGAATACAAAGCAATGGTGGAGCAACTGATGGTGGTACGATGTTCAGTATCCGGAAAGATGGAAGTAATTTTGTAGTACGACATCAATTTACCAATGCTACCGGTATGTTTCCCAATTCGAATCTGGTATATTTCAATGGTAAACTTTTTGGTTATACCACGCAAGGCGGGAATTTTGGCAATGGTACTCTTTATTCAATCAATACTGATGGAAGCGGATTCAACGTTATTTATCATTTTCCATCGGCAAATGGTTCTGCATTTCCCGCTGGTAATATCTCTATCAGCAGCAATGGTCGCATTTTCGGAGCTTTTTCGCAATATTTTCAAACAGGATTTAATGCCTACAAACTCTATAAAATTGATACCAGCGGAGAAAATTTTGAACCCATCTGTACCTTAGACAATCGGGAAAGTGGAAATTTCGAGCAGGGATTGTTGTTATTGAATGATAAAGACATTTATTTTACTGCACTTCAAAAGGGAAAATACGATGGAGGTGTACTTGCTTATTGTGATAGTAATGGCGTTGGTAATAGTCTATACCATTTTGGGTATTCAATAAGTGGCTTTCAACCAAATGGAGGGGTCATCAAAGCAAGTGATGGTAAGCTCTATGGTACAGCGGTAATTGGAGGAATTTCGGGGAATGGCGTAGTATTTTCTTTAAATAATGACGGAACCGGATATACGAAATTACACGAATTTACGGCTGCGGAAGGCTACGAGCCTTCTGGAAAATTACTAGAAGCAAGTGATGGTAAATTATACGGTGCCTGCAAATTTGGCGTTGCAAATCTTGGAATGATTTATCGGTTAGATAAATCAGGTAGTAATTTTCAGGTGATTTTCGAATTTACTGGCGTAACCGAAGGCTTTTCACCCGTTGGAAGTTTAGTCGAAGATGCAAACGGTTTTTTATATGGAACTAATTTTTATAATGTGCTGGGGGGCGGCGGATCGGTTTTTAAAATGAATAAAAATGGCGGTGGCTATATAACATTAAAAGAGTTTAGCCTTACCCCTGGACTGAAAAATCCCTATAATGGAGTTACTCTTTCAAAAAGTTATTTATATGGAGCCTGCGGATATGGGGGTGTAGAAAATAAAGGAGGTCTTTACCGGATAAAAACAGATGGCAGTGGATATCAACTGTTGCATGAATTTACTGTAGCGAGTGGTGGAGAATTACCAGTTGCCACGCCTTGTATTGCAAGCAATGGAAAACTTTATGGAAGTACATCGAATGGTGGAACCAATAACGAAGGCATACTTTACAGAATTGATAGTACAGGCACCAATTTTACAGTGTTACGAAATTTTTCGTCCGTTACAGATGGTTCTTTTCCCTGGGGTGGAATGATTCAAGCAAGCGATGGAATATTATATGGTTCCACTCAAACAGGGGGTAATAACAATTCAGGCACAGTATTTTCGTGTACTCTTAATGGTTCTGGTTTTACTGTTGTTAAGCATTTTGATCTTGAAACTGAAGGGCAAGGATTAATGTCCTCTTTAATTGATCTAAACGGAAATTTCGCTTTGCCTGTTCAATGGATGCGTTTTACTGTTGAGAAGAAAAATCAGGCTGCTTTGCTGAATTGGCAAACGGCCGCTGAACAAAATAATAATCGTTTTGAAATTGAACGTTCATCTAACGGTATTCAATTTATTACCATTGGCATAGTGAAATCGGTTAGTAATCTGTTTGGTGCAGGCTATTCATTCGAAGATACTCGACCGCTTACTGGAATTAATTTTTATCGGCTCAAACAGGTAGATGTGGATGGAAAATTTAACTATAGCCATATCGTTCAACTAAACTTTCAAATTAATTCGACTATTAAATTCTTCCCTAACCCGGCAAAAAATACTTTATATATTAATGTCCCTTTTCCAGAAAAAATTCATTCGGTTACTATTTTAAACTTTGCCGGGAGGATTGTACAAAGAAGCGTTAATCAGAATTCCTCTTCTCTTTCATTGCCAATTCAACAATTAGAAGCGGGTACTTATGGAATTTATCTTAAAACATCAAAAGGCACATACAATCTAAAATTCATAAAACAATAATCAGCCAATTAATTATACAACAACAAATGAAATATCCAGATTGGTTTGTATTGAAAGGTATTTAGTAAATTACTATATCATTAGGGCAACCATATTGCTTTACAAACAAATTATACTGCTGCAACTGCTGCTGATGCCGGCCTGTATTCATGCGCAAAATCCCTGGCGTATTGATAGAATAAGCATTGAAGGTGGTTTATCCGAAGGATATGTATATGTTATTCATCAGGATAAAAAAGGATTTATGTGGATTGGTACCCATGGTGGGCTTAACCGCTATGATGGATACAATTTCAAAGTATTCCAATACATGCCATTCGATTCCACTACTCTCGGCGATAATTCCATTTTTTTTATTAAGGAAGATACTGTAACTGGAAAATTTTGGATAGGTGGAAGCTCCTGTTTAAATGAATTTGATCCAATAACATTTATCAATAAGCGCTACCAATATCCCAGCGATCAACTGGAATTTGACGATGGCATTTTCTTAAACAATCATGAAATATTACTTGGTTGTCAGAATGGAGTACTCCTTTTCGATACGAAAAAGAAAATCTTCAGCAAAGTACCTGTAATCGATGAGCATAATCAGCCAGCCGTATTAACCCGTGTTGAAAATACAGCTAAGGACAGTAAGGGCAATTTTATGATCTTGAGTAAAACAGGTATTTTCTTTTTTGATTCAGTCACCCGATCCTGTCGTCGAACAATAAAAGGCGGGCCCGATTTTTCCTTTTTTTATCAGTATGAAGTTTTTAATGTACTGCAAGATAAAAATGGTTACTATTGGATCGCAACCAATAAAAAAGGCTTACTTCGTTATGATGATGCTACCCGAAAAACAGTTACATTTCAACCACCATCTCCATTAAAAAATGAAACACTGCGTTTTGATGTAGTAGTGGAAGACAGCCAGGGAAATATTTGGGCAGGCAGTTCCAACGGTTTATTCAAGATAAATCCCATGACAATGATTTCGCAATATTTTTCATCGGGCAGTAAGCCAGGAGCTACCCTCAGCCATCCAGAAATAAATTCAATCAAAGAAGACAGGAATCATTTTATTTGGATTGGTACCGTAGGAGGTGGAATAAATAAAATGATTCCACAAAATGCAGGGTTTAAAAACCTTATTCTGTCGGAAGAGAGGGTCCCCACCAATACAGGAACCTATGTAATGGCTATGCAACAATTTGGAAAGAGGATTTGGTTTGCAAATATTTGGGATCAGATAGGGAATGTCGACATTACTTCAGGTAAAATAACCCTACTCCACAAACCATTATTACCGATATCTTATAGCTGGTACAGTGAAGGATCCATTCAAAAAAATAAAACCGGGAACCCATTAATATTGAATGGAGAAAATACTATTGAAATAAACGATCAATTATCAAAACATATAACGATCACGACTAATCCTTCTCCTGGCTTGTTTTACATTCATTATTCTAAAAAAGGAAAAACCTATTACCTGGTTAAGGCAGCAGTTGAAAAAACATTTTTCAGAAATGATACTTTATATGGCAACCAGTTTTTTTATGATGCGGAAGACGATACAGCTGGAAATCTTTGGATAGGCAGCAGTAAAGGGTTGATTCGTCTAAATACAGTCAATAATGAGTTAGTGCAGTATCAACATAACGATAAGGAGATAAATAGTATTTCGTCCGATTTTATTTATGCCCTTGAATTAGACAATAACTTTCAAACCGTATGGATGGCTGCCTACAATGGTGGCTTATGTTCGTTTCATATTCCAACCGGAATATTCCGGCATTATACAAAAGAAGATGGCCTTGCAGATAATATCGTCTACTCAATTGAAAAAGACGCCGATGGCAATCTTTGGTTCAGTACCAATGCCGGTATAACTTCTTATCAAGTAAGTCAATCCATTTTTCGGAACTACGGAAAATCAGATGGCTTATTGAATAATGAATTTAACCGCCAATCAAGTTTTAAAAATGATCAGGGGTGGATTTTTTTTGGAGGAATTTTCGGAATAGATTATTTCCATCCCGATAGTATTCTTAAAAACAAAACAATTCCATTGCTTGCCTTTACTAATTTCAAAGTATTTAATAAAGAGTATAGAAACGGAAGCCATCAAAGCGTTCCTCTCGTTGAATTAAATCATAGCGATCGGTATATCTCAATTGAATTTGCCGCATTGGATTATATTGATCAGGAAAAAATTCAATATGCATACCGCCTTAATGAAGATAGTGAATGGATTAAATTAGGCAACCAGCATATTCTATCCTTTTCAGACCTTGCTACCGGCAACCATTTGTTACAAGTGCGTTCAACCAATGCCGAAGGTAGTTGGCTAAATAATGAAATTAGTTGTAACATCTATATTCATCCTTCCTGGTGGCAAACAACCTGGTTCCGGTTAATGATATTGTCGTTGATGTTGACGCTGGGCATTATTGGGGTGCGAAGTTATTATGGGCGAAAACTCCACAAACAAAAATTAGCTTTTGAAAAACAGCAGGCCATTGAACGCGAGCGATCACGTATTGCAACAGATATGCACGACGATTTGGGTGCGGGCCTAACCCGCATTAAATTTATTACGGAAAATATGATACAACATTCCCAGGACCCTTTATTGAATTCGGATATTAAAAAATTAAAATCATCGTCTAATGAACTCGTTGAAAAAATGGGAGAAATTATTTGGGCGATGAATGAAAAGAATAATTCGCTGGAAGATTTATTATTTTACCTGCGATCGTATGCAGTTGATTATTGTTTGGAGAATAATTTGGTCTGCGATTTCATAATTCCGGAAAGTATCCCGTCAATAATTATTGATGGACAAACCCGAAGAAATATTTTTTTGGTATTGAAAGAAAGCCTGCACAATATTGTTAAACACGCTGGCGCAGAAAAAGTAACGATAACTATTATTGCCGGTAAAAATCTGCTGCTACAGATAACAGACAATGGAAAAGGGCTTTCGTTACCGATTCATTCCAATGGCAACGGCCTATTGAATATGCGGCGAAGAGCAGCAGCACTCAACGGCAGTTTAACGATTAGCCAGGAAGGGCCCTGTTCGGTAAAATTAGAGATTCCGTTGATATAACAAAAGTGTTATAGACAAAGAGATTACTTAATAATACATTTATCATATGGATGCTATTACTATTTCGATTGTAGAAGACCTGCAGGAAGTGCGTGAAGGGTTAGAAACCATATTAAAAAATTCTTTCGACTTTTTATTATTGTCTTCTTATACCAATGGAGAAACAGCGTTAATTAATCTATGCGATGATCAACCCGATATTGTAATTATGGATATTAACCTGCCAGGGATCAGTGGTATTGAATGTGTCCGCAAACTCAGAGATAAATGTCCCGCCACACTGTTTATTATGTATACGATATTTGAAGACGACGAAAAAGTATTTGAGGCATTACAGGCAGGAGCATCGGGGTATTTGCTCAAAAAAACACCCCGCGAAAAAATTCCTGAAGCATTGAAAGAACTACATGCCGGTGGTTCTCCGATGAGTACCCATATTGCACGAAAAGTAATTAAAACGTTTCAACAGGCAAATCGACTACCTAAAAGTGGCTTGCTTACCAATAAAGAAAACGAAGTTTTAGAATTATTATCAAAAGGATATTTATACAAAGAGATTGCGGAACGATTGCATATTACGCTCAATACTGTAAAACAACACATACATAAAATTTATGAAAAACTTCATGTGGGTAACCGAACGGAGGCATTGAATAAACTTTATGGAAAACCATAGGCTTTGCTTCCATTTATAATAACAACTATCTCAGGTCACTCCTAATTTAATAGGATACTTCGAACATGCGCGAAGTATCTTCTATGTACCACAAAGTACCAATTACCTGTTTATTCCTACTGTCTTCTCCTATAACAAAAGTGTTATTGTATCCCGTCTCCTGGAATCGTAGGTTTGAAAAATGACTTCTTACTGTTAATCATCAGTAACAGTAAGGAGCCGGGATATTTTTTTTAATTTTTCACCGATCAAGCCGTGTTATGTCTACTACAGCTTCCTCTTCAAAAAAAGAATTAGCCTTTTTTATAGTATTAATTATTGTTATTGCGTTGTTTCATTCCGTTCGCACCTTCGGGCAAAACGTTGGAATAGGCATTAATACGCCCGCTGTCAAATTGCATGTGCGCAATGGGCTTTCGGGATATATTGGTGCTTATTTTCCAGGTATTCTGCTGGAAGATGCCAACAATACTTATCTAAATATACTTACCGGGGATTTTGCTGAAAGTGGAATATTATTTGGAAATCCGCTTGATCTTGCGAGCGGAGGCATTGTTTATAACAATGTGCTGACCCAAACCGGGCTTCAGTTCAGGACTCGTGGTAATATTACCAGAATGGTGATTGATTTTAACGGTAACGTCGGCATTGGCACACATTATCCAACTGCGCCGCTTGATTTTGGTAATATGTATGGCAAAAAGATCACTCTTCGTCAAGGTTCGTTTGGAGAGGCCGATCTTTCTGTTTGGAATAATGAATTAAGAATAGCATCCGAGCATAATGGTGCTGATATCAGTGTTGGTTTCAATGATTATAATTTTGGTTTTACAGAAAGATTTCGAATGAAAGGTAATGGAGCTTTTGTAGTTAATGGTACTTCAGGACAGAATGGCCAGATACTCAGTTCGGGTGGAAATTCCCAATCTCCCACGTGGAAAAATACTCCGCAATACTTTTTCTTTGACCGCCCATCACTCTCCGCTCCTGTGGCGCTAACCGACATTTATCAACCCGTAGCCATAATAAACAATCAATCCTTTACTCTTAATTTTAATGCAAATCTTATGATTACCGTCAGCCTCTATATTCAGGTTAGTTCAGTGGAAACTAATGTGCAGGAACCTGTTTTTTATTTTACGCTCAATAATTTTCCTGGTTTCAGCACCTATGGGTACAGTTATATAAAACCAACGGCAAACTCCTTTGTTGCACACCAGATGACTGTTACAAAATATATTCCCAATCTTTCTCCGGGAACCTATAGCTTGGATTTCACGACAAGAAAATTAAATGCTGCCGGCAGTTGCAATTATTCAGGTGCGCAGGTAATCATACAGGCTGTTCCGTTATAATTTGATTAAAAAATAGAACTACTTAAAACTCTTTTGGGTTAAAATATCTTTTACTATACAGGTTCGGAGAGATTATAAAATCACCTTTTACTGGTATTGTCTGGCAAAAAAATAAAAGTAAGATTTGTACCTCTATTAACTAACTCATTGATTCCATTAAAAAATCTGTACTCCTTTAACTGGCACATTCCTACGTACTGCTCACCAAAATTAGTTTTATGAAAAAAATATTCGCTACAATTATATTCGTATTAGCCATCATTTTTGTTCAGGCACAAACAAAAAAAATCGCCCGGCCGGTTCCGAAATACGATACGATTATAATAAAGCATGTTGAAAAACAAACCGTAAAACCGATCGCTAAAACTGTTGCCAATGTTGAAATAATAATTCCAACGCCGGAATTTATCAATCAACCATATTATTATGATAAAGACGATAACAGGCTTACTAAACTGGAAAACGGTATTGCTCAATTGATAACTAAAAAGAAAAGCCTGGGGCTGAAAGGTGCCAAACAGTTTTTCACTATGAACGACCCTTTCTCCCGTATACGATTTACAGCAAAAACGAATATCTCTTTTCTTATTAAAACCAGTGGTGATGTAATTGATTTCACTTCCTATATTAAGCTGTATAAATTTATAGCTAACGATCAGAAACGGGAAGTAACCATTACTTCCAAAGAAGGTGTATTGAATGATAAAGAAGAAGCCAAAGGAAAGCAGATTAGTTTCAGCATTAAGCAGGTATCTAAAGAAAATTATATGATTCAGTTTACAGAACAGTTGGAAGCCGGGGAATATGGCTTTGTATGGGTGAAAAATATGGAGTTGAAAGAATTTAATGTGTTTGCTTTTGGTATTGATTGGAAAAAAAGTGATTGATTAATCGAAAATAACTTCCATTGTGGAAGCTAGAAAACATAATGCTTAGGTAAAAGACATTGGGAAAGTAAAAAACATAATTGAGCCAACAATAATTTATAATCTCTAAATAAGAATTAAAAAAAATCGGCCATTAAAATACTTAAAAAAATAAACCATGAAAAAGCAAACTGCAATATGGATAATACTACTCGTAATTACCAATCAAATGTTTGCCCAAACGGATAGCAAACAAAAGAAACAGGGAATTGGTATTGGTGCAAAAGCCGGATTGAATTTCTCCAATATCACTAAAGCAAATGATATTGGTAATAGCAGCCGCACAGGATTTATGGTCGGCGCATTTTTAGCGCCCCCTTCTAAAAAGATTATCAGCTCCAGAACGGAAATTATTTTCTCCCGGCAAGGATACAACTATAAAACTAATACCAGTACTGGTTCAGTGGACCTGAATTATATTATTCTGCCACAGTTAATGGGTATAAATATCACCCGATTTGTACAACTACAGGTAGGTATGCAAATGGCCTTCTTACTGAATGCAAAAGCAGATAGTTCAAAACCTTCCTCAGGTTCCAATCCATACGGTGCTATAATGGATTACTATAACCGATTTGATTATGGTGCAGCAGCAGGTATAGAAATTTTTCCTATAAAAAATCTTTTGATTGGCGCACGGTTCAATATCAGCTTTGGGAATATCTATAAAAATTTTACAGATGTAGGTTCTGGTGGCGGTAGCACAGAGCCCCCTTCTTTCATTCCCAAGGTGAATGTGAAGAATAACGTGATACAATTATTTGCAGGAGTCAGGTTCTAAACACAACTTTTTAATAAAATTATCAATCATGTATAAACGCATTTTTTACACACCCCTATTGATGATAGTTTGTTATTGGGGTCACACGCAGGATAATATAGCTACACTAAAGCCGGAATATGTAAACAGGGTTTATTATGTTGCCGACAGCAATAAACTTCTGGATCTTGAAAAAACAGAGTCGGTTATGAAGTCAAAAGCAAAGCTTGGTGGATTTGGTGGTTACTCTTCAGCATATATTATTGAGGGAGCTTCTTCATCAGTGCAGATCGGAAATCAGCAAGCCGGTTTTATAATTCAACTGGAGATGATGCTGATGGATGCATCACAAATGATACAGTTATATCGTTTTGAAAAAAAAGATAAGACCCGGGAATCAGTAATAAGTAAAGGAGGTGTAATGGGTACAGGCAGCAGTCAGTACCAGACTGGAATAAAATTTAATGTTAAAAAAACCGAAAAAGGAATGTATTGGCTAATACCGGAAAAATCTTTGCCCCCGGGTGAATACGGCTTTATTAATTTAATGTCGCCCTCCACCAATGGTAGTGGGCGAAGTACTTCGCAGAGTTATACCACCTTTGCTTTTACAGTCAGGTAAGCAATTGCTAAATAATTTCTAAGATTTATCATTCTCGTTACATTATTTATGGAAAGCGATGCGTTAGGTATCTCACCCCAATACCTAAACTACGCTATTTATGAAACGTTTCTTTATTATTTCTTCTTTGTTTTTTGTTTCGCTGATGATTGCTGCCAGTAGCTGGTATCTTACTAAATTCAATTCCGGTCATACCGCCAATAATACTGCCAATAATAAAACAGATGCAGGAAAAAAATTAATGGTTGAGTTGAAAATCCATGCGGACAGCGTAAAACCATTTTTAAAAATAAATGGTTATAGTCTTACTTATTGTTTTTTAATAGACATGCGTATTGAATCTGGTGCAAACCGCTTTTTTATTTATGATCTCGGGAAAGATTCAATAATAAAAGAAGGATTGGTAACACACGGAAGATGTAATAAAGCTTGGTTAACCGGCAGGAAATATGCAAATGAAGTAGGTTGCGGTTGTACATCGCTGGGAAAATACAAAATTGGCAATAGTTACAGAGGTCGTTTTGGACTTGCTTATAAATTACACGGATTAGATTCTACAAACAACAATGCTTTCAAAAGATTTGTGGTACTTCATGCGCATAATTGTGTACCAAATGAGCAGGTAAATCCGGCGCCAATTTGTCAAAGTGATGGTTGTCCAACCGTATCAAAATCATTTTTACAATCATTAGCAAGTATTATCGACAAATCTGAAAAACCAGTGTTGCTTTGGATTTATGAGAATTGATAAAAGCATTACGATCGGTTAATAGGTATAACCGGCAGTGGTAGTGCCATGAAATTTTTATATTAATTGTTAATTCTCCAAAACACCCATCATTCCATCTTCGTAATCTTTAATAGCCTGTTGCACTTCTTCCATTGTATTCATTACAAATGGACCATAACTTACTACTTTTTCTTTTAGTGGCTGACCGCCAAACACAATCATAGAACTATCCTGCGTGCTTGTAAAAACAAGTTGGTTGCCATTCATTTCAAAGTCGGCCAATTGTCCGGCCACTAAATTTTCATTCAATACTTTTATTTCGCCCTTCATTATATAGATCGCCGAAGAATGATTTTCATTAACCGGAGTGGTAAATAATTCGCCTTTATTCAATTGAATATGATACCAAAACATATCTGAAAAGGTGGATACAGGAGAGAATTGGTTTTCATAAGATCCAATCAATACTTTAATGGTAACGCCGGGTTTTTTTATAATTGGCAATATGTCTTTGGAGTAATGACGAAATGAAGCAGGTAAGTTTTTTTTGTCAGCGGGTAAATTAATCCACACTTGTAATAATTCAACAATGCCGCCTCTGTTTAAAAACGCAGGGGTTGGCCCTTCGGAATGAATAATGCCCGATCCGGAAGTCATCCAATTAATATCACCTCCACTTGCTTCCTGGTTATGGCCCTTGCTATCTCTATGAAAGAAATCTCCCTCCAACAGGTAGGTTACTACTTCAAAGCCGGCATGAGGATGCGGGGGTATGCGCAAATCATCGCCCGATTTTACAGCATAAGGTTGCAGATGGTGAATTAATAAAAATGGATCTATTTGCTTAAGGGTACGAACCGGCAATACATTTTTTATCTTAAATGGTCCAACTCGTTCATTGGTAGCATCAGTTATTTGTGCAATGGTGCGGGTCATCATAAATAATTAATTTAGGTGATAACATTCTTAGCCGAATTAATGGCATTTGAAAACCAGATAAATTCTTCTATAAATTTATCGGATTGTTTCCTTAATAATTCTGTAGTAGGGTTCATTTCCTCATCGAATGCATTCTGTATTTCGGGAACAATTAATTTTTGGGGTAACGGGTATGCGCCCATGCTCAATACTACATGTTGTAATTGTACAGAAGCATTAATTCCTCCGAGTTTTCCACCAGACGCGGTAACAACCCCAACGGATTTCCTGGCAAACTCAGGTCCAAAATAATCGAGCGCATTTTTTAATGCGCCTGAAAAGCTTCCATGATATTCGGGTGTTATCAATCCGATTGCATCAGCATTCTTAAGTTGATCGCCTATTTTCTTTGCTGCCTCGGGCGGGTTAGCATTTCGTGTAAGACGTTCTTCCATAATTGGCAAGGAGTATTCTAAAAGATCAATCAATTTTGTTTCAATATTTCTTTTAATAAATTCCTTCTGGAGATATAGAGCGGCTTTTTGACTTTGCCTTCCGGCGCGTACTGTACCTACTAATATTACTACCTTCATTATTCTTTTTTTAATCGATTACTCATTATTAAGTGACATGGGTACTTCTATTACCAACAACTCCGACCGTTCGATCGCTTTGATAACAATAGTATCCGTTTCATAAATCCCTGCAGCATCTCTTTTATGAAGTGCCTGATCGGCTGCATGGACTGATCCTTCTATTACAAATACATACACGCCATTCCCTGTAAATTTTGGAATATACCTGATCTCTTTGCCCTGATCTAAATTGCATACGGCAAAAACAGCATCCTGGTTAATCAGCACAGCATGATCGGCAGTGTCGGGACTTACAACTATCTGCCATTTGTTTGTTCGCGCATCATAATCAAATGTTTTTTGATCGTAGTGAGGTTGTATATTTTTCTTTTTCGGAAATATCCAAACCTGCAAAAAATTTACGTGCTCCGTTTTAGAAGCGTTTTGTTCAGAATGACGGATACCAGTACCCGCACTCATTATTTGAACATCTCCTTCCTTAATTATACCGTTAGTACCGGTGCTGTCTTTATGCGCCAGCGACCCTGATAATGGAATTGAAATTATTTCCATATTATCGTGCGGGTGTTCGCCAAACCCTCCTCCACCCTGAACAATATCGTCATTCAATACCCTCAGAGCACCAAAATGTATTTTTGAGGGATCCTGCCAATGGCCGAAACTAAAAGAGTGATGACTATCAAGCCATCCAAAATTTACATGCCCCCTTTCAGAAGATGGATGAAAAATGGATTTCATATCAATATATTTAATGTTTAAACATCAATATTTATACCAATTATTGATATTGGCATTTTTGCCCGAATTTGCGTCTTTTCGTCAGTTATTAAAAAGTGGCGGGAGTTATTTCACCTGGAATTTCTTCTTCCCTGTTTTGGTTCCATTCTACAATAAAATTATTCATTCCTTCACCAACCATCATCGACATATATTTTAGCTGAACCAGTTCCAGCAATGATAGAAATAAAAAGATAGCGTGTATACGATCCCGGCAGATTTCAAATATTTTTTCAAAAGGCATTATGCTTTCTTTTCGCACAGTGGTTAGCATATATTCCCTGCTACCTTCCATCGTATAGTTATATTGTACTACGGTATGCACCGGTCTCTTTGCTTTTTCCTCCATTCTTTTCATTACCCGTTCAAAAGATTTCATCAATTTGAACAGGGAAATAGTTTGGATTTCTGTTCCTTCGCCTGCTTCCTCTCCTATATACGATAATTCTTTTTGAAGATTTCCTCTTTTTACCATCAGCATTCGAAGTGCTTCCATTTCGGCCATTTTAGCTGCCGCTTCTTTATATCTTTTATATTCAAGGATTTTATCAATGAGTTCCTGCCTTGGATCAATCTCATTCCCTTGCTCATCCAACTCTTTACGGGGGATCAACATTTTCGCTTTAATCCGCATCAGGGTCGAAACAAATAAAATAAATTCGCTCGATAGTTCAATATTGAGTTTTTCCTCTCCATGTATGAAATCAAGAAAATCGTTTATGATTCTGGTGATAGGAATATTATAAATATC
>JANNEK010000391.1:0-3020 GCA_031378605.1 Chitinophagaceae bacterium
TCATTAATCATTTCATAACTGCAGGGGATTAATCTTTTCAGCTTATCTAAAACAGGAGTTAATGAAATTACGTTCGTTTTCAGCCTTGCGTCCGATACCGGGCTCCACGTACCTGTTATATTACTTACCTGCGCCTTTAGGGTACCGTTATGATAAAATTGTAAAGTTGGCGGAACAAAACCATTGTTATCATGAGCAACGGTTTGTTCCCAATAGTCGCCGTTAGGATTTTTTAATAACAAACCACGATTGTCTATTTGTTGCACTTCAAACATTGCTGCTGGATTAATCGTGTTAACACCAACTCGTCCATTAGAAGAAATCAAAAGTGCGTCTCTCGCAAATCCATTTGCATAAGTCCTAAATTGCAAATTGGTACTGCCACTGTTGTCAGATCTTCTTGCCTCCAGGTAAGAAATGTTAGTGCCGGCCCAAGGAGCCATAAAGATATCTCCAGGCATATACGCAATTCGTTGATTACCGGTAATTGTGTTACTTGCGATGTAAATGCCCTCATTGGTGCCGCCAATGTCGAAAATCCCTCTTGGATTATTGGTCCTAATACCAACATCCCCATCTGACAAAATAAACAACCGGTCAAAACCATTTGTACTAAAAGCAATATGCCCGATAGTATTGTTACCCGGCCAGGTGCCAATACGCAGGTCGTTATTGTTTACACCAATATATCCTTTTAATAAATTATTGTTTCTGAATGAAAGTAATGGGAAAGTACCATTTTCAATAGTAGTATTGCCGCCACTAATATGCAATTTATCTTGAGGAGTAGTGGTACCAATACCTACATTTTGCGAACAAACAGTACCGATATAACAACAAACTAACCATACAAACAACAAATATTTTTTCATGTCATTAATTTTACGTCTAATATGAATAGTAGAATCTTACCTGTTTTATCAATTTATATATCTAAGCCCTCTCCCTATGGAAGACCGGGGGAGCATAGTCGTAGATCTAATACTTTACCAATACACTGGTTTCATGAGCTTCTCCCTCGGGTATAAAATTTCCCACGGCTACAATATGCCCCAGTTTATCTTCATGCCAGCTACGCACCCTACTATCCGACTCGTAGGCCCTGAATACAATATCCCATTTATAATTTCCATTGACATCATAACAGGCCCAATAAACTTTGTCGGTCTTACTTAAATCTATATTGCCATTTCCAACATTAATAGTGTTTCCATTGGTAAAGCCAGACGCATTACCTGTTACCAATACATTATCGCCTTGCAGCAATAAAATATCCTGGTTATTGCTGAACGCATTACTGGTAAATTGTTTTTTCCATACAAAACCACCACTGCTATTGTATTTGATTAATACCGGGTTTTGAATATCGGGTGTTCCTGTACTTACTTCCCCATCACCCAAATTCACTTTATTATAAAAGCTGGAAGCCATGTAGTAATTACCGGATGCATCTGCTACTAAACCGGCACTGTATACGCCTTCATTGTTATACCCAATTTTTTGCGGGGAATTAACATTGCCGTTACCTATATCCCATTTGGCTACATATGCGTTCCATCCGCTGCCGGTGGCCGTTAGGTTAAATGCTCCTTGTATAGTACCTTTAAAATCTCTTGTTGTATATAAACTCCCGTCTTTGCCAATATGAAGAAAGGGTGCATAGTCATCTGAGTTATCATTGTTGCGTCCATAAGTTTTCGTCCATTTTTTTACCCCATTTTTATCTACAGCAATAACATATCCGTCCAATACTCCTTTTGCCTGGTTACCGTCTAACGCAAGTGTGAATTGACCCGATACATACACATTGTTTTGAGCATCGGTGGCAATATCATTCGTATTACTATTGTAAGATGCTACGTAAACCCTGTGCCATATATAATCACCGTTGCTGCTTAATTTCAAGATAACCGGAAAACTACCAAACCTGGCTGTATCATTAGTAGTGCCATTATAACTGGTAGATCCAATCAATTGACCAGCCAGTAAAATATTACCCTCTGTATCTATCGTAATAGCCTGAGCGCTGGCCCCAGGGCCCAGATTAATTGTTTGCGGAAATAATTTCTGCCATTGAAAAGCGCCGCTGCCATCATATTTGGCCACAAACATGGCTTTTTTGTCTCCAATGTTTACCAGGCCACCACCCAAATCGGCATTGCCCGCTAAAATATTTCCTGCCACATAAATATTATTGGACGCATCGGTGGTTACGGTCCATGCAGAAATGTCTTTAAATTTCTTAATAAATGTAAGCGTGGGTTTTGCGCCGGGTGGATTATTATTTCCGCCACCACCACCACCATCATTGTTTTTTTTGCAGGCATGCGCAAAAAATATCACGAGCAAAAGAGCTATTAGTGTTACCCTGGATGAAAAATAGTTCATAAAAAAATTTTAAATAAATAAAACAATCCTTTTTGAAAAGAAAACAACAACGGTTATTTTGGTTTGATGATGCGTATTTTATTATTACCAGCATCCGTTACATAAAAATTTCCTTTGCTGTCTAAGCAGATATCCTGCGGCAAATTAAATTTGGCACTCCCCGCATCACCATCTAAATACCCGCAATCATTGCCAATACCAGCGAGGGTCGTTACATTTCCATCGGGGTCAATTTTACGGATGCAACAATTCTGATTATCCACCGCATATACATTACCATCTTTATCGGCACACATACCGCTTATTAAATCAAAAGCAGCATTAACACCCTTACCATCTTTATACCCCAATGAACCACCGGCAAGTGTTGATACATCGCTGCTGAAAGAAATTTTTCTGATAGTAGCTTCCTGTCCTACAAAAAATCCTCCTTTCGGATTTACGCATATACTTAACGGACGGTTAAACCGGGCCGTTGCTTTATCACCATCCAGTGTATTTCCTGCACCAATTTTTCCAGCAAATACACTGCAAAAGCCGCTGCTTCTGCTTATGGCCTGCACCAGGTTGGAACCGAAATCTACCTGGTAAATGGCATCGCCGGAATAACATAAACCCCGCGGGTCGCTGAA
>JANNEK010000411.1:0-5978 GCA_031378605.1 Chitinophagaceae bacterium
CCTACCAACTCCTCAAAAATATGCATTACGGCATCCTTAGAGGTTTCCGGATCCTTCAAATATTTTAAACAAACACCATATAAGAGATCCATATAGCGCTGGTATAATTCAGCCAGCACAGTCAGGTCGCTGCTTTCTTTATATAGTTGTACCAATTCTTTGTCAGAAAGGCCAAGGGTTGATATATTCTTTAGAAATGTCAATTGTTTTCTCTATTCTGCAAACAAGATAGTCAAAATAAATTTTTGGCTGCATGTGTAATTATAATATTACCTGCATCTACTATAAAATAAATTCTATGCGCTATCTATTAACAGCTTGTTTATGCTCATTATTCCTTTTGGTTGCTTTCAACCTTCCGGTACATTTTGAAGTATCTGGTAAGATCACCGATGAAAAGGGTGCACCAATACCAGGTGCGTCTATTTTAATTAAAGGTACCACCACAGGAACCACCACATTCAAAGACGGCACATTCAAATTAACCGTAAATAGCAATAAAGCAACGTTGATTTTTTCATGTGCCGGATACAATGTTTTAGAGATGGAAGTATCACCCAAAAATATTTCCGTAGCCATTGTTTTAACAGAAAACAAAAATAAATTAAGTGAAGTTATAGTAACCAGTTTGGGGATTTCAAAACAACGGAAAAGGTTAACGAATGCGCCCTATCCCAGCAAGTCTATTAGCAACGGTTTTTATAATAATAGTTTAGAAGGAAAAGTAGCCGGTGTAATAATTAATGGGACTAACGGAGCACCAGGAAGCTCAACCGATGTTAACAGAAGAGATAAATACGCAATTAAAGATGACGATGGTTTAAGCCGGGAAGGTTATGATGCCATTACCGAAAATAGATTTTTAAAAGTAACGGATAACCCTCTTTCTACTTTTTCAATTGATGTAGATGCAGCGTCTTATAGCAATGTGAGACGAATGTTAACCGATGGCCAGTTGCCGCCAGCGGGTGCCGTGCGCATTGAGGAAATGATCAACTATTTTAAATACGAGTATCCCCAACCGCAAAATGAGCATCCATTCTCGATAAATACCGAAATAGCCGATTGCCCCTGGAACAATAACCACAAGCTTGTATTAATTGGCTTGCAGGGAAAACAAATAGAAATGGAAAAATTGCCTCCCAGCAATATCGTTTTCCTGATAGATGTATCAGGTTCCATGCAAGACGAAAATAAATTGCCCCTTGTAAAACAATCCATCAAATTATTAGTGGATCAGTTGCGTGAGGAAGATAAAATCTCTATTGTTGTATACGCAGGTAATGCGGGGCTGGTTTTACCTTCTGCCAATGGTGATGAAAAAATGAAAATAAAATCTGCCCTGGAAGAATTGGAAGCTGGTGGTTCAACAGCAGGTGGAGAAGGAATACAATTAGCGTATAAAATTGCCAACCAAAATTTTATTAAAGAAGGCAACAACCGCATTATACTTTGTACGGATGGAGATTTTAATATTGGCGTTAGCAGCGATGATGGTTTAGAACGGATGATCGAAAAAGAGCGAAAAAGTGGAGTGTTTTTAACAGTGCTGGGATATGGAATGGGCAACTACCAGGATGCAAAGATGCAAAAACTTGCGGATAAAGGAAATGGTAACCATGCTTATATAGATAATCTAAAAGAGGCCCAAAAGGTGCTGGTAAGTGAATTCGGTGGAACGCTTTTTACGATCGCCAAAGACGTAAAACTACAAATCGAATTTAACCCGGCTAACGTACAAGGTTATAGGTTGATTGGCTACGAAAATCGTATGCTGAATAAAGAAGATTTCAATAATGATAAGAAAGACGCCGGAGAATTAGGAAGCGGTCAAACCGTAACTGCCTTATATGAAGTTATACCTGCCGGTATTCAAAGCAAATTCCTGGAAAAAGTTGATCCGCTAAAATATCAACTACAAAATAAAATAATAGCGCCTGCCGGAGGCGAATTAATGACCATTAAATTTCGCCATAAAAAAATAAATGAAGATAAGAGTCAATTGATAGAACATACAGTAATCAATAACCCTATTTTATTTTTAAATACTTCCACCAATTTTCGTTTTGCAGCAGCAGTAGCCCAGTTTGGTATGTTATTGAGAGATTCGGAATTTAAACAGGGTTCCACTTTTGAAAATACCTGGAAAATGGCGCAGGGTGCCATAGGAAAGGATAAGGAAGGTTACCGTGCCGAATTTTTGGACCTTATCAAAAATGCCCAGGCGCTTGCGGTTGCAAAAAATGAAACTATAAAAAACCGAACGCCAAAACAATAATCAATCATTTAGAAAAATAATCGTTATGCCGAATCATATTAGTGTACGCGTTGCTGAACCATGTCATGAAAACTGGAATCAAATGACAACTGCTGATCAGGGACGATTTTGCCAATCTTGCCAGAAAACAGTTACCGATTTTTCAATGATGAACGATAAAGAAATACTTCATTATCTATCTAATAAAGGAGCCGATACCTGTGGCCGGTTTACCAACAATCAGTTGAACAGAACATTGGTTAGCGATTATAAAAAAAAATATTCATGGCCTTATGTATGGAATATTGTTTTAGCAACTTTTCTTACCACTAGTGCCGCCAATGCTCAAACGAAACCAGCAGTTCCTAAAAAAACGACGATAAGTAAAACAAAGGCGATACCCAAACAAGAATATCTAATGGGGGATATTGCAATTGTTAATCCGCAACAAAACAATAGAATCAATGGGGTGGTGATTGATAGCAAAACCAATGAGCCAATTCCGTTTGCGAGCGTTTTTGTAAAGGAAATGAAAAATGGATTTGCTGCAGATAGCAATGGAAAATTTTCATTGAATACCATAATTGATTCAACAGAAATAACAATTAGGGTAAGCGCTATTGGTTATTCACAACAGGAATACCGGGTAAACAATAAAGGTAATACCGTTAATTTTTATCTTGAACCACAAGTGCAGGTATTGGGAGAAATTGCAGTAACAGCTACCCCACCCTCTATTCGTAAAGATTTATTGGAATGCAACTCAGTAACGATGGGGTTAATGGTAACAACAAAAGAAATTAGTATTTCAGAAAAAATAAAAAGACAGGTAGTTGACTTTACTACTGTAATCTTCAAGAAAAAAGAAGTACAAATTTATCCTAATCCGGTAGTAGCTGGTTCTATTGTAATGGTGAGTTTATCTGTATATGAACCCGGGAACTATTCATTGGAATTGTTAGATGAAGAAGGGCGTATTGTTTACCGCGAACAAATTACGATGCAATCAAAAACACAATCACTCCCTATCCCTACCAATATATCCTGGAGCAAAGGGATTTATTGGATAAGATTAAGTGGAAACAATTCAAAAAAGATTTATACCGCTAAGCTGGCCATACAATAATTAGTGAATAGTGTTTAAAACAACTAACCGCAGAGGCACGGAGAGCGCTGAGTTTTTTTATTGATTCTTTAATCGCTTTGCGAACGTTGCGATCCTTCTCTCCTTTGCGTCTGGCTTCTCTTTAATCTCTTTTCTCTTTAATCTCTTTTCTCTTTAACCTCTTTTCTCTTTAATCTCTTTTCTCTTTAACCTCTTTTCTCTTTAACCTCTTTTCTCTTTAATCTCTTTTCTTTACTTTTAGTAAAAGACCATTCATGAAAACGGTAAAAGTTAAGTATACTGAATTACGTCCCGGAGAATTTAGGGAACGAATGAAACAAAAACCGGTAGCATATTTACCCTTAGGCACACTCGAATGGCACGGGGAGCATTTGCCACTTGGTGCCGACGCTATTCAAAGTGAGGCACTAATGATTTACTGCGCTCAGCAATTTGGAGGCATTGTATTACCACCGTTATTTTTAGGGCCTGATCGACGTATGGACCTGGAAGATGGCTCTTACCTCATTGGGATGGATTATGCAAAGTCTACCAGTCCTCAACAACCGCTTACTGGTAGTTGTTATTGGGTAAGCTATGATTTCTTTAAAGTATTACTAGAAAATATCCTCGAACAATTAAAAAGAGCAGGTTTCAAAGCAGTATTTGCAGATGGTCATGGGCCGTCGAGAAGAACATGGACGGAAATGATTCCTCATTGGAAGGAAAAATTTGGAATGAACTTATTCGGAATAACAGAAGAAATGAAAGCAACATGGAATTACATGAATGATCATGCCGCAAAAAATGAAACATCTATTACAATGTATGTAAGTCCTGCACTTGTTGATTTAACAGTATTTTCAAAGGGAGAAGAATCACCTTTAATCGGAATAAATGGACACCATCCCTATACTGCATCAGTAGCCGAAGGAGAAAGGGTTTTTAACGAGGCAGCACAGCAAATTGGTAAACTAATAGCATCCATTTAGAAAAAGACACCTTATTTGACAATTTTTTCTGCTATCAGCTAGCTTTAAGAATCCTTGTATTTTTTTCGGCCCATTTCTTCAGCATCACTACAATCTCTTCAGGCTTTACCGGTTTACTTATATAATCATTCATTCCGGCCTCAATACAATCATCGCGGTCTCCCTGCATGGCATTCGCTGTCATCGCAATAATCACAGGCTGCGTATAGGATTGCTGCCGAATGAAAGCAGTTGCCTCTAATCCATCCAGCTCGGGCATCTGAACATCCATCAAAATAATATCATACCCGTATTCCTTCATTTTATCAACGGCTTCCTGTCCATTTTCTGCTAAACTTGGATTATACCCGAGTTTGGTCAATACAATTAAAGCCAATTGCTGATTTACAGGATTATCTTCTGCAATAAGAATATTTAACGGGTACTGTTCCGCGAAATTACCGGGTAACTGAACCGAATCGTTTTTTTGTTCTGTTTTAGCAGGAATTTCCTGACGGAAATTGTTCAGAATATAAGTACAAAGTGTATTTTGCTTAACAGGTTTTGAAAGCACCGCATTGAAAAGATGCGCATTATTTTTTCCTACCTCATTACCTACTGAACTAAGCAGCATAACGGGAAGTGATGGATGAATTTTTTTTATTTTTTCTGCAAGCTCAATCCCATCCATTTCAGGCATATGCATATCTGAAATAACCAGGTCAAAGGCAGACTGATTCTCGATCAATTGGATCGCTTCAGCACCCGAACTTGCCAATAACGGTATCATTTTCCAATGTTCTAATTGCACCCGAAGAATGGTTCTGTTTGTAAAATTATCATCTACTATTAATACTCGCTTTTCCTCCAGGCTATTCATACTGCCAAGAATATATTTTTGTGCTGCTTTGGTTCCTGCTTTTGTTCGAATCGTAAAGGTGAATACTGAGCCCTTACCTGTTTCACTCGAAACTTTTATAGAACCACCCATTAAACCGATTAATTTTTCGGAGATAACTAAACCAAGACCAGTACCTCCGTATTTTCGGGTTGTAGATGAATCTACCTGGGAGAAGGCTTTAAATAAACGCTCCAGTTTTTCCGGAGGAATACCTATTCCGGTATCTCTTACTTCAAAACATAATTCGGTTGCACCATTCCGTTTTGTATGAGTTTGATATACTTTTACAAATACTTCACCCTGATGAGTGAATTTAATAGCGTTACTAACCAGATTTATTAATACCTGCCGGAGCCTTACACTGTCACCTATAATCTGTTCAGGAACATTGTAGTCCATCTGGTATATTAAATCAATACCTACCTGGGCCGATTTATTCGCAAACACATCCAACACCTCTTCTATACATACACGAAGATCGAAATCTTTTTCCTCCATTTCCATTTTGCCCGATTCAATTTTAGAGAAGTCCAGTATATCATTGATAACCGTTAGCAGGCTTTCCCCACATGTTTGAATAGTTTCTGTATAATTTAGTTGTTCGCTTGAAAGAGTAGTTTGCGCCAGCAACGACGACATTCCAATGATACCATTCATTGGCGTACGTATTTCGTGGCTCATTGTTGCTAAAAAAATACTCTTTGCTTTATTAGCCTTCTCTGCTTCTTCACGGGATTTTTTTTC
>JANNEK010000430.1:0-6086 GCA_031378605.1 Chitinophagaceae bacterium
CTGGTGTTTTTAGTAAACCTTCTCTCGCAGGATCTTCGCCCAACAACTCAAGTGCTTGCTTGTAATTATCTGTAAGACTAAGTGTAACGCTTTCATCGTATTGCTCAATTTTCTTATAGGCCATGGTCGATTGATAGTTTATACTTTTTTATTATTGTCGCAAAGCCGCCATTCAAAAGTTTTTTCAACAAATTGTTTTATAATTTAAAAACCATTCAACTAGTATTTGTTTCCAATTAAGCCGGGTACTCTACGAAATTTCTTTCTGTTTCATACAATCTTACAAGGATATCAAACTTAGGGTCAATTTTGCCAGCTAAGATGGTATGTATTACCATGCATATATTTTCTGCTGTTGGAATAAGTTCCTTAAAATACGATACATCCAGGTTCAAATTTTTATGATCAAAAATATCCAATACATGTTCTTTGATGATGTCGCTTAGTTCTTTCATATCCATCACGTACCCTGTGTCCTTATCTACTATTCCAGTTACTTTCACAATCAGATCATAGTTATGACCGTGATAGTTAGGATTTGCGCATTTCCCAAATACTAACTGGTTCGTTGCTTCGTCCCAACCCGGATTGAACAATCGATGGGCTGCATTGAAATGCTCTTTTCTGTAAACAGCTACTTTATTATTCATACAGACTTACAATTACAAATTAACGATGATAAAAGTTCGGTACTTGTTGTCTTGCAGACAGCATCTTACATTGATCAGAAACAATCGCATGGAATCTTCAAAAGCATTTTACTTTTTTGGGTTTACCGGAAGTGTGCCGGCCATACAAACCAGTAACTGAAGAATTAGCTTTATAACGGATTCGCATTAGAATTGTTCATCCTTTGGTGAAATTAATACAATTTTAGTGAAGACAGTTTACCAAGGTATAATGAGCTATGTTTAGTTTTCCAGGAAGCGTTAAATCTGCCGGTGAATTTTAAAATCATCTGTATCCTGTCGAATGAGGAAGCGCCCAAATGCACCCGATTGCTGATATTTGCATTATGCATATATTGATAGTGGCTGCCACAAGGCAGGAAATTGAACAAACAATTAATTGGCTTGAGGATTCTTTTCATAACATACCCCAACACTTTGTAAACATACTTCTAACAGGCGTTGGTTTGTTATCCAGCTCGTATAATCTAAGTTCCAGTATCTTCCAGCATAAACCTGATTTCATTTTACAGGCAGGTATTGCCGGCAGTTTTTCAAATAAATACCCCCCGGGTATAGTGGTTGTAGCTGGTAGTGAAATAGTAGGCGACTGTGGTGTAATGGAAGATCAACGGTTCATAGATATTTTTGATTTGGGATTGGCAGATGCTAACATTATACCTTTTGTTGAAAAAAAACTAGTAAACCATCATTTGATGAATTGGAATAAATTGGCACTTCCTATTGTAAATGGAGTAACCGTAAATGAAATAACCACTGACCCAAAAAGAATAACAATACTTAAAGAAAAATACCAGGCAGATATTGAAACGATGGAAGGTGCCTCTCTGCATTTTATAGCTCTACAGCAAAAAATACCTTTTATTCAATTACGAGCTATTTCAAATTTTGTAGGAGACCGAAATAAGAAAAACTGGAAGATAAAGGAAGCACTAGCGGTGTTGAATAACTCATTAATAACTTTTATACAGGAAATACGATGACTCTTCGCCTCGGCTTTTCCCCTTGTCCGAATGATACCTTTATTTTTGATGCCCTGGTCAATAAAAAAATTGATACAGAAGGATTGGATTTTGAAGTAATGCTGGAAGATGTACAAACCCTTAACGAATGGGCCCTTTCCGGTAAGTTGGATATTACAAAAATCAGTTATGGTGTACTTCCCAAAATTTTAAAAACATATATTGTTTTGAACAGCGGAGGTGCATTGGGTAAAGGAGTGGGGCCATTGTTAGTATCCAAAAAGGAAAATGAAAATTTTCCAATTCAGCAGCAAGGGGATTTACCTAGATTAAAAAACGAACGAATAGCCCTTCCGGGAGAACATACTACGGCGAATATGCTTTTTTCAATAGCTTACCCCGAAGCAATAAATAAAAAATTCCTTGTTTTCTCTGCTATTGAAAATGCTGTTTTGAGTAATGAAGTTGATTACGGCGTACTTATACACGAAAACCGTTTTACTTACCAGGAAAAGGGGTTGATAAAAATTATTGATTTGGGCGAGTATTGGGAACAACAAACAGGGCTGCCTATTCCCCTTGGCGCAATTGTTATCAAAAGAGCCATTGAATATACTATACAGAAAAAAATTGACAGACTCATTAAACAAAGCATAGAATATGCTTTTGAGCATTATCCGCAATTAACAGACTACGTGAAGAAAAATTCGCAGGAAATGAATGAAATGGTAATGCGACAGCACATTGATTTATATGTAAACAACTACTCCATACAGTTAGGATCTGATGGAAAAGCCGCTGTAATTAAGATGATGGAATGGATGAATTCAAATGAGCAGGAACAAACTGTGAATCAACCGCTTTTTTTAGAATAATTCCTTTTTCAATGCCTTTCCATAAACCTCCAAACAGCGTTTTCTTGCTACCTCATGTTCAACAATTGGCGGGGGGTAACTGAACTCCTCCAGCTCGGGTACCCATTGTCGAATATACTTCAATGCTTCATCAAATTTTTGAGTTTGAAGATATGGATTAAATACTCTGAAATAAGGAGCCGCATCACAACCACTTCCGGCAGCCCACTGCCAGCCACCATTATTAGCAGCGAGGTCAAAGTCTAATAATTTTTGTGCAAAATAGGCTTCGCCCCATCGCCAGTCAATCAATAAATGTTTGGTAAGAAAGGAAGCCACAATCATGCGTACCCGATTATGCATAAAACCGGTTTCATTTAATTCGCGCAGGCCGGCATCTACAATGGGGTAACCTGTTTGGCCATCACACCATTTTTTAAACTCATCCTCTTTATTGCGCCACTGAATCAGTTCATAAGCTGGCTTAAATGCTTTTCCTTTTCCAACCTGAGGGAAATGCCAGAGGATGGAGTGGTAAAAATCGCGCCATATCAATTCATTTAAATACGTTTCATTCAACAACATTGCATTTTTTGCAAGATGCCTTATGCTTATTGTACCAAACCGAAGATGCACTCCCATTTTCGTGGTTCCTTCTATACCAGGAAAATTACGCTGCACAGTATAATTTTTTACAATTTCTTTCTTTAATTGTTTAGATGGAAAAGGTTTACCAACTTCCCTGAAGCCAATATCCGCAAGAGATGGAATCATTCCAACGGAATCTTTAGAAAAATTAGTAACGTATTTTTCGGTAGCAAATTCCTTAACCGGATACAAACTCAATATCGATTTCCATTTTCTACTATATGGGGTGAATACGGTATAGGGTGTGCGATCGTCTTTTATTACTTCATTCTTCTCAAACAAAACCTGGTCCTTAAAGGTTTTAAAACCGATCCCGTGCTGATGGAGAAAATTTTCAATAGCAAGATCCCTTTCAATGGCATATGGTTCGTAGTCGTGATTGGTAAATACAGTTCCGACAGAGTAGTCTGTTATGATTTTTTTCCATGCCGCTTCCGCGTTGTCATAATATACTTGAAGGGTAGCGCCATAGGATAGTAATTGCTGCTGAAGTTCCATCAATGCTGCATGTATAAACTCAACCCGGCGATCGGCCTTGTCCTCCAACTGATCCAATATCCTTTTATCAAAAATAAAAACAGGTTGTACCGGTTGATCACTTTGTAATGCATGGTACAAACCGGCATTGTCGTCGAGTCGAAGATCGCGGCGAAACCAAAATATGTTAACCGATTTATTCATGTGCATACAGTTCATCCACAAACAAGCCTTAAAACAATTTGTTCAGCGAATGTCACGATAAATTTTTTGAATGGTAGTATTTGTATAGTGTGAATTTTTATGTTGCTTCACCCAACGAATGCCATAGGCGGCGTTTGTAAGAAAAACTTCGCTGGCATTTTCAAGTTCAGGGAAGGTAAGCTGAGCCTCCTCCACCTCGTAACCATTTTTTATTAATTGTACTTTTAGGTATTGTCTCATTACGCCTGCCACACCCCCTTCGCTCAGAGCTATTGTAAAAACTTTATCCTTCTTTATCCAAAAAACATTGGCCAAAGTAGTATCACAAATACGGCCGTATTCATTTAGAACAAAGCAATCGTTTACTTTTTGTTCCCTTGCATAAAAAGCGGCCATGCTGTAGATCTGGTAATTATTTGTTTTGCAATTGCATAAAAGATCACAACATTTACGCATATCCGTAAATGTATCCAGCAGTAAACCATTCTCATTCAGCTTAAGATAATGATCTGGTAATGGCGAAGCTTCAATTACATAATTAGGTTTCAAATTTTCGATGTCATACAAACCGCCATTGCCCCTGAAAAGATTCAATCGAATTCTTGCTGCCTTCTCTACTTTGTTGCGGCTACAGATTTTAAGAATTGCATCTAGCAAAACCTCTTTCGTAAAATGCACAGGTAGCTCAAAATGTAAGAGTGCCAGTCCTTTAAATAATCTTTCCATATGCGCGTCGAAGAGCCGGATCTCCCCATCCAACATCTTCATCGTTTCAAACAATCCATCGCCGTAGCGCAAACCCCGGTTAGCAGCCGGGATAATTGGCGTAGAGACATCTAACAGCTTGCCATTGTAATTGATAAATTCCGACATGCGGTGAAGTTCCGCTAAAGGGTCTACAAAAAAAAGTCCCGGACATCCGGGACAGAAAAATCATAAAAAGAAATTATTTATTGGTGTTGATCAATAAGACCATTTTTAACAGCATACATTACTAATCCGGCCATACTTTTCGCACCAGTTTTTGTTTTTAATTTATCGCGGATTGCTTCTACTGTGCGCGGACTTATATCAACTATATCTGCAATTTCTTTTGTTGTTTTTTCTTCGCACATCAATTTTAAAACCCTTGATTCTTTATCGCTGAGGTTCACATCTTGAGTACCTGCACTATCCGTACGTTTTGTTCTTATACCTGTAAGAAGTGCTTTATTTGTAAGTTCATTAAAGAAGAACTCCTGTTCATAGCAGGTTTTAATTGCCTGGTAGATCATTTCTGAATCTGAATTCTTTGTAAGATAGGAGTTGGCACCAATCTCCATAAGTTTACTAATCATCGAATGATCGTTGTGCATTGAAAGGATAATCACTTTTGCATCAGGCCTGATTTTTTTTATTTCCGGAAGTGTTTGGATACCATCCATAATTGGCATCTGAATATCCAGCAAGATTACATCGGGTTCAATATGTTTAAGTAAGTGGAGTAACTGCATTCCATTGTCGGCCTCTGCAATGAGTTCTACATCTTTTTTTACTGCAAGGGCTGTTTTAACACCAGCACGGAAAAGGGCATGATCGTCGGCAATAGCTACTCTAATGGGTCGGTCGTTCTCGGGTTTTCTCATACGGTTTGTATTTATAATGATATCGGGGTTATAAGTGATTCGGGTTTAAAAGTGATAAATTTTCGTGATAAATACCATAGGATATATACGAAATTATACTATTTCGGAATATACTGTATACCTAATTTTTTACGGACATTTACGATTACCAAATCGAAAATATGCGATACGTCTTTGAGTAATCTACTATAATGTGGGTAATTACTGAATAACTAAAATAGGGCATAACTGCTCTTGTTGCGTGTTGATGGTGTAGTTAAATTTGTGGTGAAGTTGATTGACGAGGATTAGCAACCTCAACCATCCAATGTCCTTTAATTACCGTCCAGTAATGAATTTCTAATATTCTATGAAACCGGCAAAGTCCAATGTCAATCAACTTTCTTTTTCAAATCCAATATCCGCCCTCTATCCAAACGTATCAGCCAAAATAAACTGTATTAGTAGCTGATCAAGTCCTCTGAAAACTACTTTGGCTTTTTTTTAAGCCAGCCCACAAACCCCACAGGTCATACATATATTGTAATGATCCCCTAACTGCAGAATAATTCCTGTGCCCAGGTCCGCAATTAAAGCTTTCGAGTTTGTAGTTATATATATTTATGTTAGTGTGCCTGCTTTTGAATT
>JANNEK010000451.1:0-2104 GCA_031378605.1 Chitinophagaceae bacterium
GCTTACAGTGAAGCAGATTTATTGATTCTCTATCCTGCAACTGCACGAATTATTGCACAATGTGCGTTAGGTGAAGTAACCTGTCCAGTTACACGACTTTTTGCTTTTACTCCAAAAAACAAAATTCTTATTGCACCAGCCATTCATCCCAGAATGGATATGCGTATTTACCAACCACATCTTCAGAAGTTGAAAGATTTAGGCTGTCATATACTGACGCAAGATCAAGAGACTTCTTGTCCCTATAGCTTATGGTCTGATGTCGAATTAAAAATTGCAGATATTCTAGAAACAAAACCTCTTTCTGAACCTAGAAAAGGAATAGCTTTATGGGATACTCCCAATGTTTAATCGTATATTCATAAATTAAATTCATAAAAAAAGCAAGAAAACCTTATTAACAAATAATCACATACTGTCATGCAAGTATTTTATAAAGTTTACAATTAAATTGTATGAACTCCCACAAGCAAGCAAGACTAGAGAAAAAGAATATTTTCATACTAGGAACTTGTGAAGCCCTAGTTATGACTATGAACAGTATTTTACTTACTATTAATCCATTAATAGGTTTCGTCCTTGCCAATGAGAAATCGCAAGCAACAATACCCATTGCAATATTTCAATTAGCAGGAATGTTTTCAATTTTCCCTGCCTCATTTTTAATGAAATGGGTTGGGCGTCGCAATGGATTTATTGTAGGAGTGCTTTTTGGGATTCTAGGAGCTGCAATAGGGGTATATGGGATACATCTAAAAAGTTTTGAGATATTTGCAGCAGCAACCTTTCTAATTGGTATACACAATGGATTTGCTGGATTCTATATTTTTGCAGCAGCAGATGCAGTAAGAAAACCATTTCGCAGCAAAGCAATTTCTTTCGTTATGGCGGGAGGAATTTTAGCAGCTTTAATAGGCCCATTATTAGTTATATGGATACAAAATTTAGTAAATTCTAAACTATACATAGGCTCATTTATTTCAATATTTATTGTTCAGATACTTACGCTAATTCTATTATTATTTTTAAGCATTCCAAATCCAATAAAAGAGGAAAATCTAAAAAAGAAAACATCTTTAATTAGTATTATTAAAGAATCAAAATTTATTCTCTCAATTTTAAGCGGGGTAGGTAGCAACGGTGCAATGGTATTTATTATGACTGCCACTCCCCTTGCAATGGCTGGACATCATCATAATATCAATGACACCGCACTCAGTATGCAAATTCATCTATTAGGGATGTTTGCCCCATCGTTCTTTACAGGACATTTAATCGCCAAGTTTAATCCTATGAGAATCATGATTTGTGGTGCAGTTATAATTCTTACATCTATTGTAATAAATACGGCTGAATTTAGCTTATTTAATATAAGCTTTTCGATGCTTTTGTTAGGTCTAGGTTGGAATTTTATGAATATAAGTTCTACAACATTATTAACAGAGGCTTGTACTACTGAAAATCAAGCGATAACTCAAGCGATATATGAATTTATTATTCTTAGCTCAATGGCATTCTTTGTTTATCTATCAGGATGGACTATCAATAAATTTGGATGGATACATTTAAATATTTCAAGCATATTAATTTTTATTGTCTTGTTTCTTGGAATTGCAATTACTACTCATCGAAAAGAATATATCACTATCTAAAGTTTACACTTTAAATAGTGATTCTACTCAAACACAATATTAGGTTCTAGAAATGAAAATTAAATCAAAAACATTATCTATCGCACTAATTGCATTCATTTTTATTATCGGATTATCTTTAAATAGCTCAATATCACTAGCGAAAAGTAAGTTTGATCCAGTTATTAAATCTCAGATTTTGAATGTTCCATCTCTTTTTAAGGCTGGTCTTAAGGACGGAGATTCTGTTGTTAAATTCTCCACATTAGTTCACACTGATAAAGTCGAGGTAGAACTTAAAAGCTTAACTGGATTTCCAAAACACTATCATGAGCTTGAAGACCATTTTTTATATGTTCTAAAGGGAAAGGCTAATGTGCGTGTTGGTTCAGTAAAAACTTTAATAAATGAAGGAGATTTAATTATTATTCCTCATGGAAAAAAATATGAACATGAGCTTAAGGTCATTGGCG
>JANNEK010000461.1:0-61389 GCA_031378605.1 Chitinophagaceae bacterium
AATTATTTCTGTATTCCTCTTTTATTCTCTTTCCTCTTTAACCTCTTTGCCAAAAAAATTGTAACTAAGAGTATAAAGAGAAAAGAGACAAAGGAGAAGAGTTTTCAGTTTAGTAGAAATTATTTCTGTATTCCTCTTTTATTCTCTTTCCTCCTTTTACCTCTTAACTTAAAAAGATATCAATTAGTTTTGGAACGATTTTTTCTTTAATAAGAAGAATAATTCTTAAGAATTTATGCCCTCTATTCATTTAACCACCTTTATAAACGCGCCCTCTCAAAGGGTATTCGACTTGTGCCGTAGCATCAATTTGCATAAAAAATCGTTAGAACATACAGGCGAAGAAGCTGTGGCCGGCATTACAACGGGGTTAATAAGCCTGAATGAAACGGTTACCTGGAAAGCAAAACATCTTGGCAAAAATCGAAAGCTTACGGTAAAAATCAGCGCCATGCAATCTCCTTTTTCCTTTACTGATGAAATGACTGAAGGTGATTTTAAAAGTATGAAACACGAACATCATTTTAAACAGGTAGAAAATGGAACCATTATGATTGACCTGTTTAATTTTGAAATTCCTTATGGAATTGCAGGCAAACTATTTAACCGCATTTATTTAACCCGTTATATTAAGCGATTACTGGAGCACCGCAACCAGTTTGTTAAGGAATATGCCGAAGGCAATAGGTGGCAACCCTTGTTGTCGTAAATTGCGGTTCAATGGCAGTTCAAAAACCTACCTTATATACATGTTTTTCCCCGGCACTTTTACATTTATACGATGTTACAGATGCGATCGTTGTAATCATTGATGTGTTTCGGGCCACTTCAACCATAGCAGCCGCCTTAAACAATGGAGCTGATTGTGTAATTCCGGTTGATAGTGTAGCAGAAGCAATTTCATTAAGTAAAGAATTAAATGGAATTGCTGCCGGCGAACGCGATGGAAAAATTGCAGAGGGATTGAAACATGGTAATTCCCCACTTGAGTATAACCGGGAGTTTATTGAAGGAAAAACACTGGTACTTACAACAACCAATGGAACACGCTTATTGCATATGGCATTGGAAAAGGGAGCAGACTGTATTATTACAGGATCTTTTCCCAATTTAGAGGCAGTTTGCAGTTTTCTGAAGAAAAAACAAAAAAATGTAATTTTAGGATGTGCAGGATGGAAAGATCGATTTAATATTGAGGATACTCTATTTGCAGGAGCAGTAATTCATCATATAAAAGAACAATTCAGTATTCATTGCGATAGTTCCTTAACAGCAGAAGAATTGTATGTTCAGCAAAAGGAAAAACTACCGGAATTCATACCACTTCTTACTCACTATCACAGGCTGGTAGAGCGTTTCGGGCTAATTGAGGATATTCGTTTTTGCACTACACCTAATCTGGCCAACGTATTGCCACTATACCTGGAAGGGCGGTTAATAATTGCTCCGGAAGAATAAGTAAAAAGACTGGATTTGATGGAAAAAGAAGTAATATCTTAGACTTTTGAAAAGCAATAACACTGGATTTAAAGCGTTTTATTGGCAATATCCCGTAGCTTTTAAAGTAAAATTTTTTGCTTTTTGCAAATTTACTGTAATATTGTGCCGGAATAAGGCTGGTAAGTAATAGCCGGAAATCTCTCAAGCTCATCAGTAATTCTCATTCCGTTCAAAATAAACTCAAGTCAAACGATTTTTTCACGACCTAAGATTGGTAATTGATCAGGTGTTAAACTCTCAAGTTTTTTTATGTACGATATTCTGCAATTGAACGATATGCTCGTTCCTGAACTCCTCGACATAGCGGAGGAATTAAAAATCCCAAACACAAAAAAGCTCGATAAGCAGGAGCTTATCTATAAGATTCTTGATAAGCAAGCCGTGACGGACAGTGGTTCAAAAGGCACTGTTGTTGACGACAAAGGAAAGCGTAAACGAATTATTAAAACAACCACTTCTAATTCAACAGAAGAAGCTGATGTAATGAGCGGCGATGAAGACAAGATGAAAAAAGAAATAAAAAAGGAAATACCTAAGAAAAAAGTGGTTGTTGAAAAAAAGGTTCTACCACCCGTTATTAAAAAGAGTCGGAAAAAAGCAGAAGAGGATGAAGAAGAGCAAGGAGAACAGCAGGGTACAATGATGAATGATGAAGAACAACCGCCTTCTTCAGCCGATAATGGAAATGAGCAGCAACAGGGCGAAACAGCTCAACTACAGGAACAAGGCGGTCCTTCTTCTGATACAACCCAACCTATTCAAGGGAATAACAATGGTCCGCAACGAAGCTTCCCGGCCCGGCGTGAATCTGTTTTCAATATTGAGTTCGATGGTATAATCGTTGGTGAAGGCGTTTTGGAAATGATGCCCGATGGATATGGTTTCCTCCGGTCTTCCGATTATAACTACCTCTCTTCTCCCGACGATGTTTATGTATCTCCATCACAAATAAAATTATTTGGATTGAAAACGGGTGATACTGTACATGGTGCCGTTCGCCCGCCAAAGGAAGGAGAAAAATATTTTGCCTTACTAAAAGTTGAAACGATTAATAGTAAAAGCCCCGAAGATGTTCGCGACCGGGTGCCTTTCGACTATCTTACACCGTTATTTCCTTTCGAAAAATTAAATCTCTTTACTTCTCCTTCCATATATAGTACACGGATAATAGACTTGTTTACTCCAATTGGTAAAGGACAAAGAGGACTAATTGTATCGCAACCCAAAACCGGTAAAACAGTTTTGTTGAAAGAAGTGGCGAATGCAATTGCAGAAAATCATCCGGAATGTTATATGATGATTGTACTGGTAGATGAAAGACCGGAAGAGGTAACGGACATGGAAAGAAGTGTAAAAGCAGAAGTAATTGCATCCACTTTTGATGAACCGGCAGAAAAACATGTAAAAGTTTCTACGATTGCCTTACAAAAAGCAAAACGTTTGGTAGAATGCGGGCATGATGTAGTAATTCTGCTCGATTCAATTACCCGTTTGGCCCGAGCTCACAATACAGTATCGCCCTCCAGCGGTAAAGTATTAAGTGGAGGTGTGGAAGCAAATGCCATGCAAAAACCAAAACAGTTTTTTGGTGCAGCCCGTAAAATTGAAAATGGCGGCTCCTTAACGATTTTAGCAACAGCCCTTATTGATACGGGTTCAAAAATGGATGAGGTTATTTTTGAAGAATTTAAAGGTACCGGTAACATGGAATTGCAATTAGATCGCAGGCTTGCAAACCGCCGTATTTTTCCAGCTATTGATTTGGTGGCCTCTTCTACCCGACGCGATGATCTTCTTCTTGATAAAGATGTTTTACAGCGTATGAACCTATTGAGAGTTTATCTAAATGATATGAATACAGAAGAAGCTATGAATGAATTATTGAAAAGAATGAGAGGCACAAAAAGTAATGAAGAATTTTTGGCAAGTATGAATAGATAAGAAGCGGATAGACTATTTGCAAGACAACGGAGAAATATTTTCAAAATAATACCAGGCCGCTGAATAGGATTCAGCGGCCTTTTAACTTCTACTTTATAAATTGGCTATTGAAAAAATACATATCAATCGTTTTTTGGAACTCAGTAAAAACATTCCGGTATTGGATGTTCGTTCACCCTCAGAATTTGAACATGCCTCTATTCCCGGCGCACACAATCTTCCTTTATTAACCGATGAAGAACGAAAAATGGTAGGCACTGCCTATAAACAACAGAGCCGTGAAGCTGCCATTAAATTAGGATTGGATTTCTTCGGTCCTAAAATGCGCAAGATGGTAGAAGAGGTTGAGTCGATAGTCAGGAGTTACAAGCCAGGAGCCAGAAGTGAGTCTGAAATCAAGAACAAATCAGGAGCCAACCTGGAACTCCCGACTTCCGACTCCCGACCGGTACTCCTGCATTGCTGGCGCGGGGGTATGCGCAGTGCCGGGGTTGCGTGGCTATTGGATTTATATGGCTTTAAAGTGTATACACTTATCGGAGGTTATAAAAACTATCGTAAATGGATAGTTGAAACTTTCTCCTTACCCTATTCCTTCACCATTCTTGGCGGGTATACAGGATCCGGTAAGACCTATGTATTAGATGAATTAGAAAAAAACGGAGAAGCCGTTATAAATCTTGAAAAACTGGCAAATCATAAAGGGTCGGCATTTGGTAATATTGGTATGCCGAAACAGCCTACACAGGAAATGTTTGAGAATTTATTAGCAACAGAACTACGTACGGTTAGCCCGCAGGCAAAAGAGGTAAGTATCCAATATCAACCATCTATTGAATCTGGAAATACAAACAGTTCAAATCTTGCGAATAGAACCGAAGCAACTATAAACTATCAACAACAAAACACAAACCACATTTGGTTAGAAGATGAGAGCCAGCGAATCGGCCGTGTAAATATTCCCCACAACCTTTGGAATACCATGCGCCAATCACCCATTTTATTTTTAGCCATCCCTTTTGAGGAGCGATTGAAACATATTGTACAGGAATATGGTTTACTGGATAAAGAACAGATGTTAGAAGCAATTACACGTATTGAAAAAAGACTCGGTGGATTGGAAACCAAATCAGCCCAACAACATTTGACAGATGGAGATATTGCATCCTGCTTCCGCATTTTACTCAGATACTATGATAAATGGTATAGTAAAGGCTTGAAAAACCGGGATCAGTTAACATCACTTTTAACGAATTTTGCGTGTGAAACAGTAGAGGCAGGAATAAATGCAACTAGAATTATTGAAAAGAATTTCAGGTATCATGAACAGTAAAGAAGAAATAATAAAGCTTACACAGTATTCGCATGGCGCAGGTTGCGGATGTAAAATAGCTCCTAAATTATTGGAAGAAATTTTAACTGGAAGTTTTGCGATGCCCGATAATAAACATTTATTGGTAGGCAACCATACCAACGATGATGCTGCCGTATACGATATGGGCAACGGAAGCGCACTCATTTCTACTACCGATTTTTTTATGCCGGTAGTGGATGACCCTTTTGAATTTGGAAGAATAGCAGCGGCTAATGCTATCAGTGATGTATATGCTATGGGTGGAAAACCATTTCTGGCAATTGCTATTTTAGGATGGCCGATTAATAAATTAGCTTCTTCGGTTGCAAGGAAGGTAATAGAAGGGGGAAGAAGTATATGCATTGAAGCCGGTGTATCGTTAGCTGGTGGACATAGCATAGATTCGCCTGAACCTATTTTTGGATTAGCCGTAAATGGAATTGTAGAGATCAGTAATATCAAGCAAAATAATACGGCTAATGAGGGCGATCTTTTATTTCTTACTAAACCATTAGGAGTTGGAATACTAACAACTGCAGAAAAAAAAGGAATCCTGAAATCAGTACATACTTCAACGGCTGCCCGGCAAATGATGCAATTAAATAAAATCGGCGAGGCACTCGGCAAAATAAAAGGAGTAACAGCGCTCACAGATGTAACAGGTTTTGGATTACTGGGTCATCTAACCGAAATGGCTGAAGGCAGTCAACTAACTGCAGTGATTTCAAATTGGAATGCAATTCCGCTTATCAATGATGATCTTGAATATTACATTACTAACCAATCTGTACCCGGAGGCACCCATCGTAATTGGGATAGTTACGGGCATAAAATTTTTATCAGTGAAGCTTTTGGAAAAAGAATGGAAATCGTTAAATGTATTCTGGCAGATCCGCAAACAAGTGGAGGGTTGTTAGTTGCGGTTGATCCAGGTGCAGTAAAAGAAGTCGAATTAGTATTTAAAGAATATGAATTGGAAAAGCACCTCGGGCCAATTGGGTATTTTAAAGGTAAAGAGAAATATGCTGTATCCATTAAATAGCGGTATTGTTCGAATAATTTTAATGCATGAAAGTGAATAGTCAGAACCTCCGCGCTTAGGCAGAATTACCTTTGATTATAAATATAGTCCTCTTAATAAGTATACATATCGTTTATACTATAGCCGCTACAAACTACAAACCATAAACTACAAACTCAAGTTCCTTCTTTTCAAAAATATTTCTACCATCATGCACCTGGCGCTACCGCCGCCTATTATTTCAATGGTGGAAATTTTTACCGGAACCAGTTTGCAGAACGATTCTAATTGTTTGCGTTGTTTTAAAGTTAGAGAATCGCAGGCAGTTTGGCTCATTACTAAATAGGATACACCTTTATTATTTTTTACCTGTAACATATTACCTGCAAACGATTTTACCTGTTGCTGCGAAATGGTAATGAGGGTATGACCTGTTGTGCGCAAAAGTTGGGAAACGGCAATCCATTCCATCTCATCCGAAAAACATTCTTTGCCTATTACTGCGAAATCTTTACCAATACAAAGAAGAACATTCGTATGATATACTGGCTTTCCATTTTCATCTGTTGCATAAAAAACAATAGCTCTGTATTGATTGAGTTGCGAAAATTTTTGTAAGGCAGAAAGATGCGTTCGTTGCGATAAACAGGCATAAATAATTTTAGCGTCATGATCTATAACCATACTGCCGGTACCTTCCAAAAAAAATCCCTCTGCTTCCAACTCACTCCAATCAGTATAGTTTTTTACATCAAACTCGCGATGGAGTTGTTGTAATATATCTTCCCTTTTTTCTACCCGCCTGTTTGGCGTATACATGGGAAATGAAGCTACACTTCCATTAGGCATTGTATTGAACCAGTTGTTGGGGAATACTGCATCCGACTTAACAGGATCGACGGTATCTTCTGTAACTATTACGGATATCCCTAAATTACGAAGCTGCTCTACCATTTCATCAAACTCCTTCAATACTTTTTTTTGTAATTGTTTGAAGGAAAGCCCGGGAATTTTTTGCTGAAAACTATTGTCGGCTGCAGTTTGTTCATTAAACCCAAATGCAACCGGGCGAATCATAAGTACTGTATCGGCGAGTTGGCAACTCATACAAGTAAATCATCAATACGCTTTGCGAGTTTGTGATCCTTATCAGTTACTTTATCACCTGCATCATGTGTATTGAGCCATATTTCTACCTTGTTCCATACATTGCTCCAGTACGGATGATGGTCCATTCTTTCCGCTTCAATAGCAACCCTTGTCATAAAAGCAAATGCTTCGGAAAAATTCTTAAACTCAAATTTTTTGTATAGCTTATTTTCTTGTTCTGTCCACATAATAATTAATTTAAAATATTAAATGCCCTCTGTTCTTTATCTTCTCATTGGTTAACTCCATCACTAATTGCACTCCGTTTAGCGATTTAATAGTCGTTTTAAGGTCTTCTAAAAAACTACTGCTTACAATATCTCCTTTTAACAACCATAAATAATCGAGGTGCTTAAATTCTGGCAACAGGTATTCGCCATCGAAATGATTTTTGTATAAGTAATGTACTAAACTGCTGTTCGGTTGTTTGTATTCATGAATACCAAAATAGTAATGACGATTTTTTTTATAGAGTTGTATTTCTATATCATTATTTCTTCGAAAATTGAAACGAAGATTATTATTAAGAAACCAACAAAACTGGTAATCTTTAATAAGAGCTACGATGCCCAGCAATTGTGTCTCCTCAAAAAATTCATCGGCCATGTCTTCAACATCGAGTTTGAGTTTCATGGTTGCCATTATTGATTTGAATGTGTTTGTCTTATTTTTCATGGCTGGTGTCTGCACCAGCCATTATTTTCCGCACCAGCCATCTTTCATCCCACCCATCTATCTTTCAAAAAACCACTTCTGCTTCTTTTACTTCATTTCCTCTTTTATACTTTACAATTGTTTTATCGCCTTTTTTAAATTTTGATAAAGCCTGCATATAGTTTTCCATTGAATTTGTATTGTGTTCTCCCAGTTGCATAATTATATCACCTGCTTTTAAACCGGCTTTTTGAGCTGGCCGGTTATCTGTTATACCATCTACCCGAACACCAGTTCCCGAAAAAGTATAATCGGGCATAATTCCCATTGTTGCAGAACCCAGCCTTGTGCTGCTGGTACTCTGTGTTTCGCGTGTTTTAGTAAATGCCAGTTTACCTTGCCCTCCGCTTTTGGATATAATACCAGCAATATATTTTATAATTTGTAACTCCCCTGCATAATTTATTTTGTCAAAATCATCCGAAGGTTTATGATAATCTACATGCAATCCGGTAAAGAAAAACAATACAGGTATATCTTTCCGGTAAAATGAAGTATGATCACTTGGACCTGTTCCGCTTGAATCGAACTTAATTGAGAAATAACTTTTTCTTTCATTTATAGATGCAAACAATTTCCCCCACCAGGGAGAGGTACCATAACCACCTACCTGTAACGCTTTACTACTATCATTCAATCTTCCAACCATATCCATATTAATCATATAATTCACATTACTTAAATCAATGGTTGGATGTTCTGTAAAATATTTTGATCCATTAAGCCCCAACTCTTCTGCCGAGAAAGCAATAAAAAGAAAATTACACGTACTGTTGTTAGTAGCTTTCAACATTCTTGCAAGTTCAATCAATGCAGCAGTACCACTTGCATTGTCATCGGCTCCATTGTGAATTAATTTTTCGGTGCTGTTACGTAACATTGAATTTCCATCTTCTCCATATCCCAGGTGATCGTAATGGGCGCCCAGTACTACGGTGGTTGCAGCGCCATTATCCAGGTAGCCAACCACGTTATTTCCGGTTCTTTTTTTATCGCCAATATCCGTTTTTAATTTTATATCAAGAGTCGCCTGTACGTCGGACAAATATTTCTTACGTGCTTCCGCCGTTACATACAAAACAGGAATGGTTGCCGGCTCAATGCGATCCTTACTATTAAACTGAAGATTATCTGCTATAGACGAACTGTTGTATACAATAATAGCAGTAGCCCCTTTTTCCGCAGATTTACCTGCTTTGGTTTTTATAGCTTCTGCCAAATCAAAATGAGGATTGTCTTTATTTTCCTGTAACAATTCTTTCAAATCAAAAAACCAGGGAACACCTCTTTCTGCTAACGCGATGGAAACAGCCGCTTCGGTACTTTTATTAGCGCTGCTATTCAACGGAAAAAAATCTTTTTCAAGTAGCAGATCAACACCATTAATTATTAGATGGGTAGTGGGATTAATTTGTTTGCCATCATAAATTTCAAAAGATTGCAGCCATCCATTAGTTCCTTTGTTTTGTAAACCGATTTTTTGAAATTGATCACCTATATATTCGTAAGCCAATTTTTCACCAGCGGTACCAGCCCTTCGACCTTCCAGTTTGTCATCAGCCAAAAAGTGTACATGCGATTGCAGGTTACTAACAATTGCCTTATCTGCTTTTTTTAATTTTTGAGCAATAGAATTAAAAGCAGGGAAAACGATAAATAAGGAAACAATAATTCGCCGTAACATATCAGTTTTATTTATTTGTAATGTAGCAAAGGTATAACGGTCAAATGGTATACTGGGTTTTGTTAGAAAGATTTTAAAAATAAGTTAGGAAGAGTGCAGAAAATTGGAAGAAGGGAAGGGAAGATTTTTTGCAAGCCAATTATTAGTTAAAGAGCTCTGAAAAATTGATTCACCACATTAGCATTCCAAAATCCATCAGTATTCAGTTTTCGAGCTTTAATTTTAAATAAATAATCAATAATTGCCCTCTGCTACTCGCCTTTTTTCCTTTACTTTTGCCAATTGCCCTTGAATGAGTTGGTAGTGGGCAAATACAGTTAAGCACCTGCTATTATTCGAAATTTAACTGTTAGCTGCCAACTGCAAAATTGATCAACTGAATGGCTTTACCGCATCTTACAAAATACGTTTATACCCATGGAACCGATGAAGTTATTCGCAGGGGAAAAAAGATTCATGCGATTGGCTATGTTGAGTTGGTAGACTTTGATGAATTGCTTGATTCAGTTACTTTTCGGGTAAAAGATGATAGCTATGCTACGTATTACAAAGTGCATATTCAAAAATTTAAAGATCCGCGGGGCTTATCTCTTCGCTGCGCATGTCCATATAATTTAGGTGATATCTGCCGTCACGAAGCTGCTTCGCTTATTCAATTGCAGGAAATGCTCGACCGAAATATGCTGAAATCGCAGGATGCCACCTACGATCAAAAGCATACGGTAGTGAAGATGAAAATTATCGATATTAAAACCCTTCGTTTACTTTGTTCATCCACTACTTACCAGGATGCGGAAGCTTATTTACGGGAGCAAAAAGTACCTATCGACTTTGCAAAAGATGAAACCGTAAAAGCTAACGTGCCTATTGACGGCGTTGATTACCCGGTAGTAATTCGTAAAAATGAAGAACGGAATTTTGATACCAGTTGTACGTTCGAAGAAACACAACACCCCCTATGCTTACCGAAAGTAATTGTGTTTCTTCAATTGCTGAGTACGTATGGACCTTATTATTTTGATACCATACGAAATTGGGATAAAGAAAAAAATAAACTGTTAGAAGCGTACGGCTATTCATTAACAGATGACTTGAAAGGAAAATTTGAATTTACCTATAAAGAAGGAAAACCTTTTTTACGTTTATTAGATATTTCTATCAAAAGGGTAACACCGCAGGATCTTAACAAGCCCAGGTTTAAACTTCCGGAACCAGAGCCAGTTGACCCCGACGAACAATTGGCAATAGAAAAAACAACCAGTATTTCTCAACGGGTGGGAGTAGTATTTAACTTTAATTATCAGGGTTATCCGGGTTTTGCATTGGATGCAGTTAACGGTGAAAGCAATGAAGATGCCACTGCTTTTGTTGGGAAAGTAGAGAAATTAGATCTCAGTAAATTTATTAGCCCTGAAGGATATAACGCAAACGATCAGTTGCTGATACCGGCATTGCGAAAAATGCATGAAACCGAAATTAATAAATACCTAAACCGTAATTCTCCCTTCAGTGGTATTTGGGAAAATATTATTCATCATGAAGAAGATGACCTGCCGGAAGATACTAAAGTATTGATGGTAGAATATCTTCACCCCAAATTAAAAAAACTATTTCCTGAAATTGCTGCCAGCCCGTTTGTGTACTATCTCAATGGAAAAAAACCTTTTAAAACCGAGCATCTGAAAGGGATTGGGATGGTTACCGATTTTATAACCCCTTATTTCAAGGTTCAAATGGTAAAAAACCAGTTTGAAATAGAATGCAGGGTAAAACTAAATGGAAAGGACGCCTCGATAACAGATAATGAAATTGATAGCAGCCTCTTATTCTTTTTTGAAGAAAATCTTTATTTATGGCAGAAACCAGAAGATGTTAACCTGGTAATGAAATTTACTACAAAAGGAAAGGAACTCATCAACAAAACAAATTGGCCGGCACAATTGGTACAGTTTGTTTTACCGCTTACAAGAGATTATCAGGTGGAATTTGATCCTGCTATTGTGAGTGAAATAAAAGATGGTGATCCTGAAAAGAGAATTGTACTCAATGAAAAAGGCGATTACCTCGTATTTCAACCATTATTTTCTTATAAAGGATTTGAAACAAAACCCGGTGGTAAAGATGAACTGGTTATACCCGATGGAGATAAGGTAATGATTGTTCACCGCAATCGTGAAAAAGAATTGCAGTTTATTCAAAAGCTGGAAGGATTGCATTCGAATTTTATTCGACCGGAAGGGGCTAATCAACTTGCATTAAAAGGCACAGATGTTTTACGGAATAACTGGTTCTTTTTATTTGTAGATGCAATGCGCGATATGAAAGTTCCGGTATTTGGGCACGATGCATTGAAAAATTTTAGATTCAATACGGCCAAACCTCAAACAAAAATACATATCAGCAGCAATACCGATTGGTTTGATGCAAGAGTAGATATCGTTTTTGGTGAACAGAAAGTAACAATAGCCGATGTAAAAAAGGCATTGGCCAACCGACAGCAATTTGTTCCGCTGGGCGATGGTACCTTAGGAATATTACCCGAAGAATGGATCAAGAAATATTCTTTGTTGTTTAGAGTGGGAGAAGGAAAACAAAATCAACTTAAGTTATCGAAATACCACATGAGTGTGATCGATGAATTGTATGATAATCGAAGTGAAGAAGAGCTGATTGTAAAATTGGAAGCTAAATATGAAACGCTTCGGAATTTTAAAAACATTAAAGAGATTCCGGTGCCGGCGCATTTGGTCCCTATCTTACGTCCTTACCAGGAGCATGGTTTTCATTGGCTAAACTATTTATCGGAAGTAGGATGGGGTGGTATACTGGCAGATGATATGGGTTTGGGTAAAACAGTACAGGCACTCTGCTATCTTCATTATTATAAACAGTTTCATGGCAAGCTGAATGCATTGGTGGTTTGTCCTACAACCTTAATGTTTAACTGGGAAAATGAGATAAAGAAATTTACACCTACCTTAACTTATCACATTCATCACGGTGGCGAACGTACGCGTTTGAAAGAACAGTTTATGGAAACCAATGTAGTTATTACTACCTACGGAACCCTGCGTAGTGATATTAAATTACTGGTAGAAATTCCGTTTGATTATGTAATACTGGATGAATCGCAGGCTATCAAAAACCCTTCGAGTAAAGTAACAAAAGCGGCCTCCTTACTTAGATCAAAAAACAGGCTTTGTTTAAGTGGTACACCTTTACAGAATAATACCTTTGATATTTTTGCACAGATGAATTTTCTTAACCCCGGTATGCTGGGCAGTATGGAATTTTTCAGGCAGGAGTTTGCCATACCCATTGATAAGTTAGGGGAACCCGAACGGAAAGATCATTTACGAAAACTATTATTCCCTTTTATTCTTCGAAGAACCAAAGAACAGGTGGCTAAAGATCTTCCGGAAAAAGTAGAGACTATATTATTTTGTGAAATGCAGGAAGAGCAACGCAGTATTTATGAAGCTTACCGAAACGATTTCCGCGATAAGATAATAGGTACGATTGAATCGAATGGTATCAATAAATCGCAGTTAACTATTTTACAGGGATTGATGAAACTGCGGCAGATTTGTGATTCGCCTTCTATTATGAATGAAACCGAAAAGTTTCCGGCACATTCTATTAAGTTAGAAGAAATAAGCAGGGAGATTTCGGAGAATATGGGGAACCACAAAGCGCTTATCTTTTCACAGTTCCTGGGTATGCTGGCATTGATTAAAGGAAAACTCAAAGAACTGGAAATAGATTTTGAATATTTTGATGGCAGTACCACTGCGGTGGAACGTGAAAGAGCTATTCAACGTTTTCAAAACGATGAAAATTGCCGGGTGTTTTTAATATCACTGAAAGCGGGTGGTGTTGGATTGAACCTTACAGCGGCCGACTATGTATATATTGTTGATCCCTGGTGGAACCCTGCGGTAGAGCAGCAGGCCATCGACCGTACCCACCGTATCGGACAAACGAAAAATATTTTTGCGTACAGAATGATATGTAAAGATACGATTGAAGATAAAATTATTCAGCTACAGGAAAAGAAACGAATACTTGCCCGCGACCTCATTACCGATGATGAAGGTTTTGTAAAAAGTTTGTCGAGAGAAGATGTGGAGTATTTGTTTAGTTAATGATTTTACCGTAGTATTATTATAAGGTTGTTAGTTGGTGAATGGAGCATTATTATCTTTCTTGGTAGTAGAAGGCGTTTGCGAAAAGCTATTTTCATTTGCAACCAGGACCTGCTCTTCCCCCGCCCATCCGCTAATGGTACCTTTTAAATTTTCTATTGGTTGATGAATGAATTAATTCAACCAATTGTACAAGTTTTGTCAGGTACCGCCGTCCAATGAGTTAGTTTTCACCCCCTATTTATTATTATGAGAAAGATCTATTTTTTGCTGAGCCTAATGCTGTTAGGATTGTATTCGGGTTTAATGGCCCAAACAAAAACAATGGGTAGTGTAAAAGGTAAGCTGGCCGATACAGTTAAAAAGGAATCAATGGCTAAGGCTACCGTTACCATTATGAACCCGAAAGATTCTTCCCTCGTTACGTATACCCTTGCGAATGAAAAAGGAGAATTTGAAATAAAAGATCTGGAAGCTGGCCTCTATAGATTATTAGTAAGTTACCAGGGTTTTGATAGCTATTCTAAAAACTTTATGATTTCAAAAGATTTTCCTTCGGTAAATATGAATACGATTTATCTGAATCGGGCAGGTACTATGTTGCAGGAAGTAGTAGTGGAAGGCCCTCCTATTAGTATAAAAAAAGATACGGTAGAATTCAGGGCCAGTGCATTTAAAGTAAAACCCAATGCAACTGCAGAAGATGTATTGAAGAAATTACCAGGGGTACAGGTAGATAAGGATGGTAATGTAACAGCACAGGGAGAAACTGTTCAAAAAGTATATGTAGACGGCAAAGAATTTTTTGGTACCGACCCTAAACTGGTCACCAAAAATATTACAGCCGATATGATTGAATCGATACAAGTGTTCGATGATATGAGCGACCAGGCTAAGTTTACAAAGATGGATGACGGTAGCCGCTCCAAAACCTTAAATATTAAACTAAAAAAAGATAAAAAGAAAGGATATTTTGGAAGAATAGTGGCAGGTGCGGGTACCGATGAGCGGTATGAAAGCACTCTGACCCTGAATAAATTTAATGGCGATAACCGAATTTCCCTATTAGCCGGATCTAATAATATTAATAAGCAAACCTTTTCATTCAATGATATTGTTAGCTCGATGGGTGGATTTGGATCAAGAGGCGGAGGTGGTGTAGGCGGTGGCGCCGGATTTGGAGGGGGTGGAAACGGTGGTGGTGGACGAGGAGGCGGTAGTAACTTTAGTAGTTTCGGTACGGGTGGCGGATCTGGTATTAATCGTGCTACCAATGCAGGACTAAACTATACCAATAAGTTTGCCGCTGGTAAATTAGATGTACAGGCAAGCTATTTCTTTTCCCAATCCAATAATCGAAATGAACGAAGCACTCTGCGTCAGAACTTTTTTGCGAATGATTCTACTTCACTGGCGAACTCAGTAAGTCAGTCTAACAATATCAATCAAAACCATCGGTTTAACCTGCGCATGGAGTATAAGATTGATTCTATGAACTCCATTTTATTGACCACCAACTTTACAAGGCAGCATTCTGAAACGCATAGTGAAGATACTACCTTTACCTTGTCAACAATTCCTGCTAAAACTTACCAGGCCATTACTTCCAGTAATAAAAACGACAATGAACGTAACGGATATAATATAAATAATAGTATACTATTCAGGCATCGGTTTATAAAAATAGGCCGTACGTTTACGTTAGGATATAATAATACAATTGGCAATAGTAATGGAAATGGTGCCAGTTTTTCGCCTTTTACTTTATTTAATGGGGATGGCACAATAGGGCAAATTCGCAACCAGGATTTGGTATCTGCCCAGAAAACAGTATCTAATAATAATGTACTGAGTGCTTCTTATACGGAAGCGGTTGGGCTGAATAAATTGCTGGAATTTAACTATGCATATACCAACAGAAAGGGTACTTCCGACAGGAAAGTATATGATTATAATAACACCAACGGTAAGTACGACCTGATTAATCTGCAGCAAACCAATTTTTTTGAAAACGATTGGATCGCACACCGGGCAGGTTTAAATTTCAGGGTTCAAACTAAAATGTACAATTGGCAAATTGGTGGTGCTGTTGAACAATCAACTTTAGCAAGTAATAGTTTAAGGGCATTAACAGGGAAAGACACCACCGTTTCTCAAACCTTTTTGAACTTTTTTCCGCAAGCTAATTTTCAGTACAACTTCAAGCAGGGAAAAAACCTTCGGTTCCGCTATAATGGTAGAACCAATCAACCCAGCATTACTCAATTACAGGATGTACCCGATTTCAGTAATCCGTTACAGATTGTAATCGGAAATCCATCGCTTGGCCAGGAGTTTACGAACAATGCCAATTTGAGCTATAGCTCATTTAACATGGCTACATTTAGATTTATTAATGTTAATCTTTCATTTAATAATACACAAAATAAAATTGTAAACAGTATTGAAACAATACGCAATGGTACACTACCTGCACCACCAAATCAACCGATCGGTTCACAACTTATAAAACCTATCAACATGGATGGATCCTTTAATACATCCAGTTTTGTAACATTGGGCCTTCCTTTGAAAAAGATGAAAGGAAGTAATTTTAATTTTAATAACAGCATCCGGTATAATAAAGATGTAAGTATGCTGGATAAGAAAGATAATATCACGAAGTCCTTTATTGTTTCTCAAACCCTTGGAGTTAATCTTGATTTTAAACAAAAACTAAACCTGGGGTTTAATGCAAGCGTAGCATACAACGATGTGAAATATTCTATATTTCCTTCTTTGAATCAAAAATATTATACACAAACTTATTCAACCGATATAAGTTACCTGGGGTTGAAGAGTTGGGTCTTCTCTACTGATTTTGATTATTATATCAATACCGGACGTGGGGCAGGATTTAATCAGACCATTCCTTTATGGAATGCAAGTATTGCCCGACAGTTATTTAAAAAGAAGAATGGGGAGATTAAAGTGTCTGCCAATGACCTGTTAAATCAGAACCAGGCAATCTCTCGTTCGGTAGGTGATAACTATATCGAAGATGGACGGTCACTGGTTCTTAAAAGATACTTCTTATTAACGTTTACCTATAACCTAAGTAAAGGAGCGCGTCAGCAAACTGGAATGCCACAACTACCGAAAGGAATGGAGCGGCAGATGGAGCGGCAGTTCAGGAATAACTAAGAAAGATGATAATGCCGGCTGGGTAACAATAAAAAACAGTCAGAACATTTCATGCTTCCTTTCATCATCTTCCTTTTATACAATAGCTAACGGAGTTAACTGATAAGAACGGATTTAAGTAATCAGCGAATATCCGTAACATCTGTTCAATCAGCGTTGCCATCTACTTTTTACAATAGGAACACGGAGCAAACGGAGTTAACAGATAAGAACGGATTTAAGCAATCAGCGAATATCCGTTGCATCCGTTCAATCAGTGTTCCCATCTCACCTCAGAGTACGGGTAGATATGGCAGGTATAATAATGTTATATAAAATAAGAGGATAGTAAATGTGTCAGTCAGAAGCTTGCGTGGGCTTGCAGTCTCAGCTTGTGCCAGCACCGCTCTTCCCTGCAGACTAATGCACGTTGGGTGATACCCGGTGATACAGAATTTTCTGTTCCTTATTAATAAACATAGCTCATCTTTGCAGTAATCAATTTTAATTAAAGAATTCAAAAATGAAAAGTTGTATTTATATAACGTTGATTGCGTCAGCAATTCTTTTTGGTACCTCATCTTCCCTTGCACAATCACGAAGTCTTTTTAATGGCAAAGATTTAAGCGGTTGGCACGTGGATGTTCCTGAAATGGATACCAATGCTAAAGCTATCAATCCATTCATTGTCCGCAATGGATTGCTGGTAAGTCTTGGGGAACCACAGGGGCATTTAATTACTGATGCACGGTATGAAAATTTTCGCCTTCAGATAGAGTACCGTTTTGCTGCAGAGCCAGGAAACTGTGGCGTACTGGTATTTGCCTCTACTCCAAGATCGCTTTATAAAATGTTTCCTAAATCTGTTGAGGTACAAATGATGCATGAAAATGCAGGCGATTTCTGGTGCATTGTTGAAGACATAAAGGTGCCGGATATGGAAAAGCGTCGTGGTGCAAAAGCTGAATGGGGCATAACCGAAGGCAAAAAGCGCCGCATCCTAAATCTTACTGACGGTTCTGAAAAGCCGCTGGGAGAATGGAATACGATGATGATTGAATGTTTGGGCAACAAGGTTAAAGTTTGGTTGAATGGAGACCTGGTGAATTATGGTTTTAATTGTACGGCACATAAAGGTAATATTGCCTTACAGGCAGAAGGTTCTGAAGTAGAATTCCGAAAAGTTGAATTAACACCCATTAGAAAGCTTACTGGTAAATAAAAACAATTGCGGGTATAAATTTTTGTTGATCGTAAACATATATTTTTATAACGGGGTTGAGTAAATTTAAGAGTTACCTGTAATAAAAGCAGACCTAACCGAGTCGAGTATTAATTTAGAAATATTAAAATGACAATGACAAAATTAAAGACTTACATTATTTGCTTTTTTATTCTATTGACTAATTCACTTGAAACAGTAGCACAAGTTAAAACAACCGCCAAAAACAATAATTTAAAAACAGCATCAGTTAAAGTTGACGAGTTAATAGCAAAATACAACTTCAAAAAAGGACCGGGACTTTCAGTTGCAGTTATTAAGGACGGTGCTATTGTTTACAAAAAAGGGTTTGGTATTGCTAATTTAGAATATGGAACCCCAATTACTCCGACAACAGTTTTCCAAATTGCCTCTGTATCAAAACAATTTACAGTTTTCTCAATACTACTTTTGGAACAAGAAGGAAAATTATCATTAGATGACGATATGAGAAAATATCTTCCAGAAATGGTAGATTATGGGCATAAAATTACCTTACGAAATATAGCGAATCATACAAGTGGTATAAGAGATAATACTGCTTTAGCTAATTTAATTGGAACAAGTGAAGCAGATATGTTCAGTAATGAGCAAGCAGTAAAACTAATTACAAACCAAAAAGGCTTAAATTTTATATCAGGAGATGAATTTGAATATTGCAATTCGGGTTACATATTATTAGCAGAAATTGTAAAAAGAGTTTCGGGTCAATCTTTTGCAGATTTCGCAAAAAACAAGAATTTTCAACCCATTAAAAATGAAAAATTCTCAAGTTATTGATGACCCGGAAATTGTTATAAAAAACAGAGCATATTCTTATCACAAATATAATAATGTTTATTACAAAAGCATTCTTAATCACTCATTTGTAGGTTCTACAAATTTAAATACAACAGCCGAAGATTTATGTTTATGGGCATTGAATTTTGAAAAAAAGATTATTGGCAATGATTCAATTTTCAACAAAATGAAAGAAAAAAGTAAACTGAATAACGGTGAACTAATTCCTTATGGACTAGGCTTAGAAAACAGAACGTACAAAGGTTTGAACGTAATATTTCACAATGGTGGCGATGCAGATTATGGTTCTTCTCTAATAAGAATTCCAGAACATAATTTTTCGGTTATATTTTTGTGTAATTCACATCTTTTTCATCCACTTGATTTCGTTTACAATATTGTAGATTTTTATTTAAAAGACAAAGAAAGTAACACAAATTCAAAACCTATTTTAAACCAGACTTTGCTCCAAAGTTTTGTTGGCGATTACGAAATATTTCCAGGATATGTTGTTTCAATTACTAAAAATAAAGACACCCTATTTCATCAAGTAAAAGGAGATAATAATAAATTAATACTACCTCAAACCAGTGATTATGAATTTATTTATCCAAATATGCCTCACAGCAAATTTGTCTTTGAAAAAGTAAGCGGATAGCGTTCTAAATTTTTAAAATGGCATATTTCAGACTTTTCCTACAAAAGACAAAGAATTGAACTAAAAGAGTTTGATAAAGAAAAGATAAACCTTATTGAGTTGGTTGGTATGTATTACAACTCAGAATTGAATACGGCTTATAATTTTGTAGTTAAAGAAAATAATTTAATTGCGACACATAGTAGAAATGGAAATGCTATTTTAACAGCGTTTCAGCCTGACTTTTTCGTAAGCAATATAGGAGCAATCGAAGTTATTAGGAATAACCAAAATAAAGTTATTGGCTTTAATATATTGACACAAGGAATAAGAAGAATTAAATTTGACAAAATATATGACAAATAATTACTACAGCTAACATTGGGTTTTGTGCAAGGCAGGACTGGACGTTTAAACTTCGGCTGTTTGCATCGCTGTACTTTGGTTCGGGCTGGACAATCAACAATGCCCTGCCTGCATAAAGCCCCGCTAATTATGCGCAACTCTTTAGCGACATCATGCTTTTTTAGCAAAGAGGTTAAGCAATTAAATTCATAAAAATGAATAATCCAAATAACGCAAATCATGCTGACAAATTTAAGATTTTGGTGCTAGACAAATTCCTTTTGGTCATATGGTTGCTGACACCTTTGGTTATGATTGGCGCACTTATTTACTTTAATACAGAAGTGCAACTTTCAGATAAAGCCCCATTTGTTTTTGCATTTTTGGGCATTTGGGCTATATATGAAAGTTACATCTTCCATAAATGGATATACTTCACCGTTTCACTTTCCGATGAGGGTATTACTATCAAAAACCGATTTATAAAATGGGAAGAAATAAAGAGCTATGAATCAAAAAATGCGGTAAGATTCAGTACCTTCATTAGACTCAATTTACAAGACGGTAACAAAATTTCAATACCAGCCGCAATTCAAAAAGCTCCCTATATCCTGAGAATTATTGACAAACATGTTACAATCTCCTAAAAAATTTAGGGGAAGTAAAAATAAAGGTACCTAATTACTAAAATGACTGACAATGTGTCTATAATATTCATATTTATATTTATCCTTTTCATTTGATTATTATTTAAATTTATTACCAATCATTAATTCGTAAAAATGCATAAGACCATATTCATTCCTACATCATAGGAGAAGCAAAAAATAGTTTGCTTCACTCAAACTCAACAGTAAGTGAAATTGTTTTTCAATTAGGTTTTGATTATCCGCAATATTTCAATAAACTATTAAAAACAAAAACCGGAATGACACCAGTTGAATTTAGAAATTTAAACTAACAAAATGTATATCGCAATTTCAATAATACTTTTACTTATAGTTTGTGTAGTAGTTTTTTTAAGGCAACCGAAATTTGGCAAACTGCCCACAGGAGAACGATTAGAAAGAATTAGGACATCACCAAATTATCAAAATGGTTCTTTTCAAAATCAAAGCAAAACACCTGACTTGACGGAAGGAACGAACTACTTTACGGTGAGCATGGAATATTTTTTTCAAAAGAAAAAAAGAGTTACACCAACAGACAAAATTCCTTCTTTAAAAACTGACTTGTTAAACTTAGACATCAGGAAAGATGTTTTGGTTTGGTTCGGACACTCATCATATTTTATACAAATTGACGGCAAACGAATATTAGTTGACCCAGTTTTTTGTGGTTATGCTTCGCCATTTTCTTTTTCTGTAAAAGCATTTAAAGGAGCAAACAATTATTCAACTGACGACATTCCCGAAGTTGATTTTCTTTTTATTTCACACGACCATTGGGACCATCTTGATTACGACACAATAAAAAAACTACAACCTAAAATCAAACAAGTTATTTGCGGACTTGGCACAGGCGAGCATTTGGAGCATTGGGGTTATAGTCAAAACCAAATCATTAAAAAAGACTGGAACGAACAAATTGTTTTAGACAATGGATTTAGTGTTCACACAGTTCCTGCACGACATTTTTCAGGTCGTGGATTTAAAAGAAATCAAGCTCTTTGGACGTCTTTCGTTTTACAAACACCAACCATGAAAATATTTATTGGTGGTGACAGCGGTTATGATAAACACTTTGCGGAAATTGGAAACGCATTTGGAGAGTTTGATTTAGTGATTTTAGAAAACGGACAGAATGATAAAAGCTGGAAATACATACACATGATGCCAGACGAAATTTTAAAAGCCACAAAAGATTTGAAAACCAAAAAATTATTTGCAGTGCATAATTCTAAGTTTGCAATTGCTAATCATCCGTGGGACGAGCCAATGATAAATGTTGCCAAACAATGTAAGGTAGAAAACATAAATTTATTGACACCGAAAATTGGAGAACAAGTAAACTTAAAAGACAATAATCAAGTGTTTACTGAATGGTGGACAAACATAAACTAACAAATTAAATACTTCAATAAGGCTAAACAGTTGCATTTCAATTTGGCATACACCCACCGAGGCAACCCGAATGTTGCCTGCCAGAATTGTAAGGTCCACACTACCACAGACCCAATTCCGTAACTTTACAATCAAATAATTGACAGACAAGAATGGAGGAATTAAAACAACGTATAAAGAATCTAGCTGAAGGGTATTCAGCTAACCTAAAAGGCAAAATCGAAGCTAGACAAGAGGAAATGAAGGCTGACGACAATTCACATTATTTAGTTTATAGAGTATTAGGAATTTCAACACAAGAAGGACAGCTTATTGACGCTTACCAAAATACAGGACGGTTTCTTTATAAATATGCAGGCTCATTTTTAGAAGAGGCTGCTACCCTATGCTTTAATTTCAAATTTCCTGAAGGAATTTAAACCAAAGTAGAAAACACTATCGGACAACGCCTCAAAACATTTGAAATTGACTTTCTAAATGGCAATGATGCGTTGGAAGTTAAATGGAGAGATGCCACAACTGATGGAGACCACATAACAAAAGAACATACAAGGGTTCAAGTAATAAGAAGTCACGGTTAAAAGCCAATTAGAATAATGTTTTACTATCCTCAAAGAGAACAAGCAATTAGAATCCAACAAATTTTAAAAACACTTTATGCAGGTGTTGAAGGCGAATATTATGGAGGTGACGAGGCGTGAGATTTTTTGCAAAATTATACAGGGGTTGATTTGAAAGCCATTCTAACAGAAATTGCAAACGAAAGAACACCAGAAAATGGAAACTAATAAAATCCTTCACGGCAACTGCATTGACAGGCTTCAAGAAATTGATGCCAACAATATTGATTTGGTTTATTTCGACCCACCATTTTTTACTCAAAAAAAACATTCGCTAACTAACCGAGAAAATACTAAAACATACGAGTTCGATGACAAATACGAATCTTTAGAAGATTACCTATGCCTAATTGAAAAAACATTAATTCAAAGCAAGAGAGTTCTAAAGAATACAGGAAGTGTTTTCTTACATTGCGACAAGACAGCTTCTCACAATATCAGAATTATTTTAGACAAAGTCTTTGGGAAAGAAAATTTTCAAAGTGAAATTGTTTGGTCTTATAAACGTTGGTCGAATGCAAAAAAAGGTCTTCTAAATTCTCATCAAATAATTTTCTTCTACTCTAAAACAAAAAATTTCAAGTTCAACACTTTATATACAGACTATTCTGCAACGACTAACCTTGACCAAATTTTACAGGATAGGGAACGAAACGAAAATGGAAAATCTGTTTATAAAAGAGATGAAAATGGAATTGCCATATTAGGTAAAGAAAAGAAAGGAGTTCCCTTATCCGATGTTTGGGAAATTCCATATCTGAACCGAAAAGCAAAAGAAAGGACAGGTTATCCTACACAGAAACCAGTTTTGTTATTAAACCAAATCATAAATATTGCGACAGACGAGGGTGATTTAGTATTAGACCCATTTTGTGGAAGTGGGACAACTTGCGTTTCTGCAAAATCATCGAAAAGACGTTTTATAGGTATTGACATTTCAAAAGATGCTGTAGAACTAGCAATTAGAAGACTTGAAGAAATGGTAATTTCAGAATCAAGTTTATTAAACAAAGGAATTAACGACTATTTAGAAAAAACAGAAAAAGAGTTAGCGATACTTCAAAATATTAACGCATTTCCTGTTCAAAGAAATGCAGGAATTGACGGTTTTCTAAAAGAGCATTCCGATGGGCTACCAGTTCCTGTAAAAATTCAAAGTGATTATGAAACTATTGAAGATGCAATTGAAAAATTGGAACGAGCAACAATCGGCAAGAATTATCCAACGAAAATTGTAATCCAAACAAAAGATTCAGGCAATAGTAGACTATTTGACTTTCAGACAGATGTTATAATATTAAAGTCACTTGAACTACAAGCAAAAGACCTAACGAGAAGAACAACGAACGCCTAACATTGGGTTTTATGCAAGTTGGGTAGACGGAAGAACAATGAACATTTGTAATTCTGTCCAGCTTTAGGTATAATAACCTTGACGTTGTAGTAATGAGCCCCTGCTGCTGGTTAGTTTATTCACAAATTAATCCGAATTATAAAAGAAAATAAGTAGTAAAAAAAGAAACGTAACAATAGTAACTTCATTCTTTTATAAATTAATAAACAAAGCTAAATGACATTGTAACGTCAGGTTCAGTTCGCTATCAGCTTCGTTTGGGGCTTGACTCTTTCTAAAATCTTTTCGGTAATTTCATTATCATATTTCTAATCAGCATTGGCGGTTGGGCAGACGTTTTTCAAAATCCCCACCTGCGGCAATGCAAAACGTTAAGAATAGTGGGTCTTTTTTAAGACTACGAAACAAAATTTGCACTAACTAAAAAGAAAACATTATTAAAAATGAAAAATATAGTAGCAATTTTACTTGTGTTTAGTTTTACCTGTGTTTATTCTCAGGTGAGCCATAACAACACAGAGAACAAATATTTAATTCTTCAAAATAATATGAAAATTGAACCATTATTTCTTTCTAAAAATTATAACGAGTGCATGGGAATAATCCTTGATAAGAAAAAAGAGACTATATTTTTTGCAACTAATGGAAAATATATCCATAAATACAATCTATTGAATTCGTCAGAACCTAAATTAATAGCCACAATCAATGAGGTAAAAAATAAGTGGAATGATGATTATGGTGACACTTTTGTTCATGAAATAAAATTAGGAAATGATGGATTTATCTATGCCGTTGCGGAAAATTGCATCTTAAAAATTAATCCTAAAAATGGAAATTATACAACAATTATAAAAGAAGGTTTCATTGGACCATGGGGTGCTTATGGACTTGATTTAGATAGTGTTGGAAATATCTATGTTGGCGACCATCATGGTGGTATTCATGTTTATTTAAAAAATAAAAAATGGAGTAGAAAAACTATTATTAGTAGTTCAACTGATAATTCTACTAGAAAAAGTTTCGGTGGCGTTTTGCTTAAAAACGATATGCTTTATTATCTTGATTTCGAAAACTCTTCATTGGTAAGTGCTTCTCTCACATGGAAAAATGGTTTTCCTGAAATTATTAACACAAAAACTTTAGACTTGCCCATTCCGTATCCCGAGTTTATGCAAATATGGAAAGGTGATATTTTTGTAAAAGCCGCAAGAGAAAATACAATGATTAGAATAAGAAACAATGAAGTAATTCAGAAATTTAACTTTGCAAGCGATAATGAAGTTTCGCCTATCGTTACATTTTCTCTTGATATTGTAAACGACAGTAAATGTATTTTTTATGGTATGAGTTGGGGACCCAATGGGACGCTATATCGAGGTGAACTGAATTGGTAGAAAAATAATACAAGACAGATTAACAAAAACTAATATAACATTATGCATAATTTTCTTTATACACTTTTACTCAGTATAGTGTTTTGTTCATGCAATCAAAAATCGACAGATAAAAAAAAAGAAAAGATAAATGTTGCAAATTCAACTTCAATTGGCTGTTCTCCTGAGGTAGCAGACAAATACTGGTATTCTTCCGGTAATAAAGCACCATTATTTAAAGGGTTGGAAGGAATTCATTTTCCAATCACAACAAAAAGTGTTGAAGTCCAGAAATATTTCGATCAAGGACTTATGTTGTCTTTTGCTTTTAACCATGCAGAAGCAGGCCGTTCATTTTTTGAAGCCGCCCGACAAGACTCAAATTGTGCAATGTGTTGGTGGGGATTTGCATACGTGTTAGGACCAAATTATAATGCTGGTATGGAAAAGGACAATTTCCAGCGAGCTTATGATGCTGTACAAAAAGCAAAAAATACATCTGCATCCTGCACACAGAAAGAAAAGGACATGATTGAAGCATTGAGTTTTCGCTATAGCAATGATACAACTATTTCCCGCTCTTTGCTAGATTCATCCTATGCTGTTGCTATGCGAAAAGTTTATCAAAAATATCCTACTGATGCAACACTTGCTTCACTTTTTGCTGAAGCTCTTTTAGATTTGCATCCATGGAATTTATGGCACAAAGACGGAACAATGCAATCATGGACTCCCGAGATTATTGCAATCCTGGAAAAATGTTTAAAGCTTGCTCCACGAAATGTTGGTGCAAATCACTTTTATATTCATGCAATGGAGATGTCTCTGCATGCCGAAACCGCTGTAGCAAGTGCTGATCTGCTTCGTGATTTGGTTCCTGGTTCAGGGCATCTTCTTCATATGCCTTCACATACTTACATTCGAACCGGACGCTATCATGATGGAGTAGTAGCCAACCAAAAAGCTGTACTTATTGATAGTTTGTATGTAGAAGCATGCCATGCGCAAGGTGTTTATCCTCTTAGCTATTATCCTCACAATTATCATTTCATTGCAGCATGTGCAATGCTTGATGGCGAAAGTAAAATTGCTATGAAAGGTGCATTCGCAACTTCTGAGCATGCCCATAAAAAATTATTACGAGATCCCGCTTGGGCTACTTTACAGCACTATTATTCGATTCCCTGGTATGTAGAGGTAAAACTTGGTTTATGGCATGAAATAACTCACTCATCTGCTCCTGAAAAAGATTTAAAGTATCCGTTAGTAATTTGGCATTATGCACAAGGCATGGCAATGCTTTCAGAAAATAAAATTATTCAGGCTAAGAATCATCTTGCTGAAATGAAACACATAATGACCGATACAACAATAAAAAATCTGACTATCTGGGGTATTAACACCGTTTTCGACTTATGTGTGATTGCGTCAAAAACGCTTGAAGGAGAAATTTTTGCAAAAGAAAAAAATTATTCCAACGCTATTTTAATTTTAAAGGAAGCTATTGTTGCAGAAGATGCCTTAAATTATAATGAACCACCCGATTGGTTTTTTTCTATTCGTCACCATTTAGGGGCAGTACTAATTGATGCCGGAAAATTCCAGGAAGCCATTAAAGTGTATGAGAAAGATTTAGAAATCTATCGGGAAAATGGCTGGGCACTAAAAGGTTTGATGAATGCCTATAAAAAACTTGGTGACAGCAAGAAATATGAAGAAATCAAAAGCCGGTTTGAAACAGCATGGCAATATTCAGATATTACAATTTTATCTTCGAGAATATTGGACTAAAGGAATTGGCAACCAATGCAAAATATAAGTTTAAAAACCCTTCTTAAAACCGAAACTACTGCTAACCAATTCACAGCAATAAATGGACTGAACAGCAGTACTGTTTGGTGTATTTTGGAAGATAAAAGTGGTAATATATGGATAGGCACAAACGCTGGAGTTTGTCTTTATGATGGAAAAAAATTTGATAAAATTCAAATCGCTTTACCAAATAATACGCCAAATAATAAGTATGATGTATGGAGTATTATGCAGGACAAAAGCGGAAAACTATGGTTTGCAACTACTGATGGTGTTTATTGCTACCATGGAAAATCCTTTACTTCGTTTGCAGCTTATGAAGGGGTAAGTAGTTTTATGGGCAATAACGTAGAATATATTTTAGAAGATAAAAAAGGTAAATTTGGTTTGGCGGACGAGTTAACAAAGGTGTATTTCGTTACGATGGAAAATCTTTAACCAATCTTAAACCACATGCTTACAATTGGGCTTGGCCTGTTTTGCAAGACAAAAACGGAAATATTTGGTTCAGCAATTGGGGTGAAGCTTACCGTTATGATGGCAAATCATTTACAAGTTTTACAAAAAATGATGGTTTATCCAGTGATATTGTTACCAGAATTACAGAAGACAAAAACGGAAACCTCTGGTTTGGATGTTTAAGTGAGGATGAAAACCTTGGCTTTGGATACGGTGGTGGAATTTGCCGTTACGATGGAAAATCTTTCGCTCGCTTTACAACAAAAGACGGACTACTCAATAACGATGTTTGGACAATTTTAGAAGATAGAACTGGATATCTTTGGGTTGGTACAAGGAAAACAGGTTTGTACCGCTATAATGGAAAAGTTTTTATTAATTTTTCGGAATAAACAAAAGGTTTATTGGGATTAACAAACAAAATTTATAAGAGCAGATATCAGTGAACAAAAGCAATGAACCGCTAACAAAAGTATTGCTGCAATTGGGGCTTGAAGGAAGCACAATCAGCAGCAGCGCATCATTGTATTTCAGTTTGGTGTGACAGTTTTTTAAGGAGATTAATCGCTAATAAAATTTAAAGACCAACGACTTTTATGTTAAAGACCTTGACCAAAATATTACTTTTCTATAGCATATCCACTATAAAAACTAATACTCTCATTTGCCAAATAGCAAATTGTCAGGGTCGACTCGACACAATAAAAAACGAAGTCCTTACAAACCTTCCCGACCCCGAAAGAAATGAGCTATTATCCTGTATATATTTAATTCAAAATCGAGGGTTCAGTTTTGAAGAAAACGAATGCAACTATGACAGCGCTAAGCATTACATTGAAAAGGCACTTAGTATTTGGAGACAGGTAAGCGATACAATTAATCAAGCAAATTTGCTTAAATACCTTGGCTATTTAAACGGCAAACTCGGCAATTTCTTACTAGCAAAAAAACAAATAGAGATGGCTCTTGTATTATACTATAACAAAAATAACATACCAGGCGTAGCAGTATCATTATTAAATCTGGCAAAAGTTCATGAATATGAAAATAATTTTCTCTTAGCTATAAACTACACAAAAGATTCTTACCGTATGTGGAAATTAAGAAATGATACAACAAGGTTAATGTTAACAAATAACCATTTAATTCATCTGTATTCGATAACTGCATCCAATATTTCAATAAAAAAGATTCTAACCGAGAATATAAATTATCTCTCAAACTTCCATATATATTGGTTACAGGAGTTAGATTTTTATTATGCAGTTTATGAATATTTTAAAAGTAGAAAATTTGATGTAAAAGCAGCGAAATACATGAAGCTGTATCAGAATAAAATACAAAATATTAAAGAGTCTAACCAAGTGACAAAATATTCAATTTATGACCCAGAAAAATGTCGCTAACGCAAATTCCCACAGTTGTGTTTCATTCCCCTATTTCAAACGAATTAAAATTAATTTCGTCAGCTAACAGTGTAAATTTTTATATTTTTGAAAATCAATTAAAAAATATTAATAATTGATCTTCAATATCAAAATTTGATGTTAGTCAGAATTTAAACAGAGCCTGAATGATAAAACATTTCGCAATTTATTTTTTACTCTTTCTTTTAATGGAATTTTCCCAGCGAACATATTCTCAAAAGATAATTAAGCATTTTGTGTTTTTTTCAAGGAACAGAGAGTTGATTCACGACTCAACTTTCTATTCCAATACTGGTATTTCGGGTGCTCAAATCACTTATGCGTGGCGACAGTTAGAAAAACAAAAAGATGTTTATGATTTTACGGAAATTGAAGAAGATCTGGCGTTTCTAAAATCAACAGGAAAAAAACTATTTATTCAATTGCAAGATGTAACTTTTGATAGCACACGATTTGCAGTTCCTCAGTACATTTTAACAGATTCAATTTATCATGGAGGTGCTAATTCTCAATATGAATTCACAACTGATAACAAACCCATTAAAGCTGGTTGGGTAGCTCGGAGATGGGACAAGAATGTTGCTAAACGGTTTCACCTACTTTTAATTAGATTATCTAAGCAATTTGATGGAAGAATTGAAGGAATAAATCTACCTGAAACAAGTGTTGAATTCCCGGAGAAGAATGGACTCTTGCCAAGTGGATTTTCACGAGGTACTTATCTTGAAGCAATAAAAATAAATATGCAGGTATTGCGAGAGAATTTTAAGAAATCAACCCCCTTACAATATGCAAACTTTATGCCTGGTGATTCAAACGAAGACCTGAAGAAAATATATGATTATGCAAAACAAATAAAATTGGGTATGGGTGGGCCGGATTTGAAAGTATATAAAGAATTTCAAATGATTAATAGCTACCCGTTGATTCGAGATATGGTTGATATAGCACCAACAGGTGTAGCCGTGCAGGAAGGAAATTATAATGTTATCAATCCTAAAACTGGAAAGCAAGTAACAATACCAGAAATTTTGGATTTTGCTAAAAATTACCTGAGGCTGGACTACATGTTTTGGTGTACCGAAGAACCTTACTACGCTGAACAAGTATTACCATTACTTAAATCGCTGAAAAAATAGACGTCACACAAAGGTTTGGCAATTGGACGGGATGAATATATTCTGATCAGCGGTTTACTATCAGCGGTAGTCATGGGCTGACCTTTCCAATTAATATTTTGTTATAAAAAAATTAATTTTCATAATTGTGTTCTGTGGCCGGGCTAACCTATCACAGAAATCAACCCGGCAACAAGCCGCTGTCGTTGCCTGCTATACAATCCGATGACCATTCCCCTGCTTGCGCCAGCAGCTTAACCAACTAATCCTTACATTGAGATTCGAAAAGAGACATGAATGCGCGAGCGGGGGCTCGATTGTTTTATGCTATTTATTTTATTAATTTTACTACAAATGTTTAGTCATGAAACTAGAAAAAATTGGAGCATATCATTCGAGGAATTGTCATTGAGGGCCAGGAAGATACTTGCACAGCAATCAGGAACCACTTATGCTCAAGCTTTAGCACAAGTAGAACGGTTAAGAAAAACTTCGAAGGTCAGGCAATCATTAAAGAAAAGCAGGTTCAATTCCTAAAATCATTCGCTTCGGAAAACAGCCTTTTGCTGAAGGATTTACCTGGTGAGAACCAGTTTTTGACACGGGGCGGTGAAGCGTTGGTTTACCTGGATGCTTGATCACCGAAGTGTAATTAAATTGAATGATGCTATTTATTGCGCTACATGGCTGGAGTTTTTTAATAGTATCGTTATTCATAATCTTCTATTCCCCGAAACAGCCTATATTTTTCTTGGATTTGCCGAAAAAAACGACTCTTTACTGGCCGTTATAGAACAACCATTTATTGTTTCTGAAACAATTGCCGATTTAACTGCTATTAAGCAATTGTTAGGATTCAACGGTTTTGAAAATACACGCCGTAATGATTACTATAATAAAGAACTCGGAATTATTTTGGAAGATATGCACGATGAAAACGTTATTGCTAATCACGAAATATTATTTTTTATAGACACAGTTTTTTTTACTGTTATTGAAGACAATCTCTAATAAGAAATCATTCAAAACCCTCTGCTTGCGCCAGCAGCGGTAATAGAGTTTTTTTTATTGAAAGATTAATTATACCTGCAATTGTGAGTAATTCAAATAAAATTAAAATTCAGGGTAATTTTATCTTCTTGTATATCCTTGCACCCTGATGAAGCTTTTCCGAACGCCCGCAATCCCCGACTGTAACTTTTCTTAATCGTAAATCAGTAACAACAGTACCCTGTGAATAATAGTTATAATTGTATTAATTGCATGTACCACTATGATAACGGTTAGTAATATATCAAAACTACCCTCGTAGTTTTAAAACTAAACCGTCTGTGGTCTCGCTGGTAACAGCTTTTATTTTCCATATCTCTGCTGGTGAAGACCCTGGATGGACTGAAGGTTCTGAAGTAGAATTCGAAAAGTTGAATTAACGCCAATAAAAAAACCCCATCTTCTCGATGGGGCTATCACCTTCAATGTGGGTTCAGTAATAAGCTCTTTTGTATAAATAGAAAAATGTTAATGAGGTTTACGTTTGGCATACGAGGTATCACTGATAGGCGAATGACCCACTATGAGTACCGACCATAACGTTTTAAAAAATCGTACAATATTTGAAGAAGGTTTGTAGATATCCTTGCACATCTTTGTGCGATGGGTATCATAATACATTGAATTCTTTTTCATCCTGGTATTGGGTTTTATGTACTTAAATAGTAAGGGTTTAGATAGATCCTTATTTAATGTAACGGACTATTTGGTAAATTATTGCCTGCATTTTGACAGGTATATTTCCTATTGTAGAAAAGGGCAATTTTTTATAGTTTTATTACAAATCCATCTGTATGAAAAGCATGCTCTCCCTCATACTGTTCCTGGCTTCGATAAACGTATATGCACAAGGCGTATTCAATAACAATACGAATATGGCCCTGCAAAAAGTAATCGAAGATTATCCTAATAAATTCAGTCATATTAAAGGAAATAAAATTGCCGGTAACCAACAGTCTACCGATTACCAATCTAAGATTGAAGTGCCTGGCGCAAGTGCAAGTATTATCACGCACTACAATTCAGTAAAAATAGAAACCAATTGCTGGAAAACTGAATTATTTGAATCGGTTAATTTTGATGAATCAAAAGAACACTTCAAGGAACTTTATAATAGTATTAAAAATACCATCGTTAAAATTGATGGGCTTCCTCCCTATATATTAAATGGCAAATATGAATTTCCGGTGGAAACTAAAACAAATACCACGATTGCCTTTCAGTTATTACCAGCCAGCGGCGAATTACAGAAACTAACAGTGGACCTTACCCTAAAAAGCACTAATACGGGTTGGAAGATCAGTCTGAGTGTGTATGAAAAGGATGGCGGTTCTAATGCAATGGCTACCACCGACAGATAGATCCTTGATCATAAGCTTGTATACTGTAAAATTATTAATGAATGATTTATAGTAAGGCTGTAACTTTTGAGCAATAAATAATAATTTTTAGTATAACATATTCATTACTTCAACATCCATGAAGTTGAAATTAGTTTTGCTGTCACCCACCCTGGGTTGAGCGCCTCAACTGGTTCGTGCCCGACGTAGTTGGGATGCGCAAGCAAGAAGCGGTTGCAGCGCGATGCCCAGGGTGAAGGCCACCCCGGCCTTGAGGGGGAAAACATCAATAAACAATCTATTTTTTCTTTAACCTTTATTAACATTAAAGAAAGCCTGCTTAACCCATTCTTTATAAACATAGAAATACTTTCGTAGCAGTTTAATACATATACTGATGAAACAATTCTATTCTATTCTTATTCTGCTCTTTTTTTCAATTATTTCCTGGGCTCAAAAAAATGGTTCTGTAAAAGGAATCGTAATGGATACGCTGGCGAAACAACCCGTTGCCTCTGCAACCCTAACCATATTAAATCGTAAAGATTCTTCTCTTGTTTCATTTTCTATGACAAATGATAATGGGCAATTTGAATTAAAAGGATTGGGCAATGGTGATTACCGGTTAATGATTACTCATATCAATTATCACAACAGCAATAAATACTTTAGCATTACTGACGGAAAAAAGCAAATTGATCTCGGTAATCTAATTATTCATGATGCGGTAAAGGTATTGGCAGAAGTGGTGGTAGCTGCTGAAGCACCTCCGGTAACATTGGTGGGTGATACAATTCAATATAATGCGGGTTCTTTTAAAGTACAGCCCAACGCAAATGTAGAAGATTTATTAAAAAAATTACCAGGAGTAAAAGTAGAAAAAGACGGAACAGTAAAAGCACAGGGACAAAAAGTAAATAAGGTATTGGTAGATGGAAAGGAGTTTTTTGGCGATGATCCTAAAATTGCAACCCGTAATCTGCCTGCGGATGCTGTAGATAAAGTACAGGTATTCGATAAGCAAAGTGAACAATCGCAGCTTACCGGCTTTGATGATGGCAATAGTGAAAAGACGATTAATCTTAAACTAAAAAAAGACAAAAAGAAAGGATTATTTGGAAAAGCAATGGCTGGTTATGGAACCAATGAACGATATGAGGGAAGATTTAATATTAATTCATTTAAAGGAGCCCGGCAATTTTCGGTTATAGGCATGGCTAATAATGATAATGCCGAAGGGTTTTCTTTTTTCGATATGCTCAATTTTAGTGGCGAACTAAGCCGGCTTAAGCAGGGAGGTAGTGGTGGAAATATTAATATTTCGATTAATAGCAACGACGCTTCTTCCTTAGGTGGAGTTGGTGGAAATAACAATGGTATCAATACAACTCGTGCTGGCGGCTTCAATTACAATAATATTATCGGGAAGAAAACCGATTTTCAAAGTAATTATTTCTACAGCCGAATGAATCCTAACACTGAAAAAAATATACAACGTCAATACTTTTTGCCCGACTCTTCCTATTTCAGTAACCAGAATACTTTTTCTTCTACCATTGCCAATAGTCATCGACTTAACCTGAGTGCAGATATTATTATAGATTCTTTTCACTCATTAAGAATCACTCCATCCTTTGGATACCAGGAAACGCAGGCAGGTTCCTATTCGGATTATGAAAATTTATCAAATCTTCAGCAGCGAAGTATTGAAGGTTTTAGCAGGAATTTATCCAATAACAAGGGTATGAATTTTCGTAACGACTTTTTGTTTCGAAAAAAATTTCGTAGAAAAGGGCGCACCTTTTCGATAAGTCTTCAAAATAGTTTTAATAATACAAATGGAAATGGATCCCTTGAATCTGTAAATAAATTTTATAATCATTTGAATGGTGCACTGCTTCGAACCGATTCAATTAATCAACAATTCAATACCAAAGGGAATTTAGAGGGATATAGCACCAGGCTCGCCTATACAGAACCGATTTTTAAGAAATCATTAATAGAGTTTAGTATCGGTAAAAGCAATACACATAGCAAAGCCACTAAGGAAACTTTTGATTATAATAAACAAAATGGAAAATATGATCAGTTGAACCAACTGCTTACCAATGATTTTGAAAATGAGTATGGTTATATTCGTACCGGGTTGCGTATACGTACACAGAAAAAGAAATACAATTATTCGCTAGGAACTAGTTGGCAACTGGCAACGCTGGAAGGGAAGATTATTACCGGCAATAAAGATTCAGTGATCCGTAAAACCTTTAATAATTTTTTACCTAATGCCCGATTGCAATACAATTTTACCCGCTACCGAAACCTGGTACTTAATTATTCGGCAAATACAAATCAACCAAGCGCATCACAGTTACAACCTGTACCTGATAATAGTGACCCATTAAATATTCGGATCGGAAACCCAGATTTGAAACAGGAATATAATAATGCAGTACAGGTACAATTTACCAGCATCAATCCTTTCAAAAATAGAAACCTCTTCCTGTTTTTAAATTTGATAAAGACCGACAATAAAATTGTGAATAATGATGTGTTTGTTCAGGGTATAAAAACAAGCAAGCCTGTGAATGTAGATGGCATCTTTAATTTTAATGGCGATTTAAGTATTGGTTTTCCCATTCAGGCGTTAAAAGGATCTATTACTATTAGTACCAATGGCGGCTATTACCGGAATAAACAATTGGTAAACGGTGCAGAGAATACAAGTAATACAGTTAGTATAGGCCCCGATGTACGTTTGGATATGCGGCTGGGGGATAAGGCAAATTGGTCGCTGGGAGGCGGTACCAATTACAATAACACCAGCTATTCATTGATTTCGGCCCGTGATGCACGTTATATTTCGCAACAATACAGTACGTCGTTTGACTGGCAATTACCCAAAAACTTTTTTGTAGCCACGGACTTTATTTATACGATCAATAATCAATTAGCCGAAGGGTTCAATGCAAGAATTGCTTTTTGGAATGCCAGCATCAGCAAACAATTTTTACGATTCAACCGGGGCGAATTAAAATTAAAGGGTTACGACCTGTTAAATCAAAATTTAGGTATTAACCGTACCAGTAATCAAAACTATATTGAAGATACCCGGCAACGCAACCTCCGCCGATTCTTTTTGTTGAGTTTTACGTATAGTTTGAATAAAAATGGATTGGGGCAAGGTGGGGGAGGTGGATCGAGGGTGATTATTCGATAATTAAATTTCAATTGACAAAAAATAGACCTACCATAGGATATCGAACGATACTTTTTAGCCATTGATAATAGCTACACTGGTTATTTTTAAAATCTCCTGAACAAGTTTTCTAAATTTCTGTTGCCTTCTTATATTAAAGGCCGCGAAATATTCTTAACTTGCTATTGGTTAAGTAACCGTATTCCCACTCTGATACCAGTTTACCCCCCCCTACTACGTGAGAAGCAATTCAGTCAGAGATATTTGACTGCATAACCGTTTATTTTTTATCACCATAAACTGAATCACATGAAAAAAAGAAGTCTCTATTTACTTCTGTTGTTCGGGCTATTCTTTTCGGCTTGCTTTACTGTTAAGTTTATTACTGGTTACGATCAGGTACTGGATCAAACAGTAAATAAAATGAAGAAAGATTTTAATCTTCATTTTATTAAACTTAGCAGAACAATCCAGGATACTGACCCGGGCAATCAGCAATTCGAAAAATTTCTGGACTATTATGACAACCTTCAAGCTGATCTGATCACGATTAAAGACCGAACAAAATTCCTTGATGGAAAGGCAGGTATTGTTAAACAACAAATTCAAAACCTCGATTCGGCCTTTCGAATATTTATGAATTTGCATAAAGGAGGATTACCTGATCGAACAAATGATGATCGGCACGACTTGCGTGATGCTGTTAATTCGGCTATAGATGCAGTAGTAATACTTCAGGAAGCATTAAAAACTACTGGTAAATCCAATCAATAATTTTAAAATTTTTATTATGGCAGAATTTAATATTAAAGAGGTACTAAACGATTCACTCGCTTTTGCAAAACAAGAACTTGGCTCAACATTTAAAAAAGTAAAACCATTTGCTGAACATGAGTTTACACAATTTGCCGAAAATGCATTGTTTTTAGCACAACTTAAACTGCGGGGAATAATTGAAAATGATGAGCTGGCCAGCAGAATTAATTTGCAAAAAGTAGCTATGGCTAATGTACTGTTGGCAATTAAAGGAATTGGAATTGTAACTGCTCAAAATTTAGTTAATGGAATACTTGATATCGTAACCAAGGCGATCAAAAAAGCAATAAACATTGCTATTCCGATTTTATAATGGCTAGAAAATAAATAACACTTTTCTGTTTTCTCACTAGAAAGAACAAGAGGCTGTCAAAAGTATTTTAAATATGTTTTTCTCGCAACGACATAAAGTCGCAACGCTAGATCTTCAATATTTTCTTCTTTGCGTCATAGCGCCTTTGCGAGATTTTATCGTCTTTTGACAGCCTCTTTTTATATAATTATTTAGTATTAATTATTAATCCGTATCGTTCTTCCTGAACCACCATTATTTCTTCCCATTTCTTCAAATAATTTATTGCGCTCCTTATCAAATTCGGCAGGGCTAATTTTTTTAGGCCCCTTTGGTTCTTTTATAGTTGCCAGATCTACTTTACTCAATATTTCCAATGCTTTATAGCTTGTAAGACCATTATTAATATCTATTTCTAATATCATTCCGGGTAATTGCCCCTGGTACTCGGCCGGTCCCGTACTAACGGTGATATCTGTGGTAAACCAGGCTATAATATTGGAAGTATCTGCTACTTCCTTACGTTCTACTTTTCCATCATCCATATTCATCATCATACGTTTGCCAATTTTTTGACTGGTTGCTTTTCGGCATACATGTCCTAGTAACGTTTTTGTTTCGTCGCTAATTTTCCAGTTAAAAGAACGAATACTATCTTCTACAATGTATTTTTTGGTGCCCAATTCACGTTGTTCCACTTTTCTGGCCAATGTTAAATTACTATACATAATATCATCACCACCGGGTCCAATCATTCGAATTTGTACTCCACCGCCGCCATTACTAACGGCCATCTCATCTTCCTGGTCTTCCTGTTCCAATTGCTTCCACATCGTTTGGTCTTTGGTGAACGATAATTCAAACTTATCTTTTTTCGTTTTTGGTAATATATTATCCTGTTCGGTATTACCATCACTGGTAGCAATTCGGACTTGTAGTTGAAGGATGCGCTCAAAAATAATTTTTCCCTGTTGTTGTTGTGCATTTGATTTTACCAAAACCAAGGTAATTATACAGGTAGCGACTAGTTGCTTTATCATATTTGTAAATTTTAATTAAAACTAGAATATTGTTCGGCGTATACAAGTTAATACAACTTGGTTTATTGTTAATTAAGGTTAATAGCAACATAGCTATTTGGCCCTTTCGGCTACTTTTGTAGAGTTATGAACAAAGGCCGGCACTATATATCTGTTGTACTCATGCTTCTTGCAATAATTGCAGTTACCGTTTTTCAACTCTATTGGATCTATAAAAACTACCAGGAAGAAAAAAAATTATTAAGTATACGAACCAATATACTTTTTCGGGAGGCAGTAAACTATTGCCAATCAGCAAAATTGAATTTAGACAGTAACGTTAAAATCAGGGTAACTACAACAAACAGTGCGGTAAATATGATGGATGCTTTCCGCAGGAAGCTGAAGGCAGATACAACAAAACGGTTACCCGGATCAAATGCTTCTGTATTTATTTCACTTAAGAAGGAAGAAGATATTATTTCTACCAAAGAAAGATTTGCTTATCCAACGATAGATACACTAAAAAAAACGATTCATTTTATTAATAAGCCGGGAGATGCTGGATGGATCGAAATCTTCCAGGGAGTAGACTCTCTTCAAGATTCCGTAACCATCAAGGAAATTACTAATCGTTATTTGAAAAGCCTGGATCGCGAAAAAATAGATGTACCTTTTTTCATAACCCGCAATGTGAAGCAGTTGCACGATGAGTTGATACTTCCGGAAATGGAAATGGAAAATGAAATTACAGTAGGATTTTTTCGGCCGATTACCTTTGCTCTTACGATACAAAATACCCGCGCTTATTTATTGAAGAGGTTATCAATGTCTATTATAGTTTCTCTATTGTTAGTTGGCCTAACCGTTATCTCTTTTGTGCTGATGCTGAATAACCTGGTAAAGCAGCGCAAACTGACCCAATTAAAAAATGAATTTGTAAGCAATATAACACATGAATTAAAAACGCCGATTGCTACGGTAGGAGTAGCCATTGAGGCTTTGCGAAATTTCAATGCAATCAATGATCCCCAACGTACCAAAGAATATCTTGATATTTCTTCCTCCGAAATTCAACGGCTGGGTTTATTAGTAGATAAGGTATTAAAACTCTCTATGTTCGAAACCAGGGAAATAGACTTGCATAATGAGTCGCTCGATTTTTTGGATCTTACTAGGGAAGTAATGGCATCCATGAAATTGCAATTTGAAAAACAGCAGGCAGTAGTTACACTGGAAACTATTGGAACAAATTTTACTATTGAAGCCGATAAACTTCATCTTTCAAGTGTAATTTATAATTTACTCGATAACGCATTAAAGTATAGCAAAGGGATACCTGAAATAGATGTTCAGTTGGTGGCACACGAACAGCATCTTGCGCTTCATATAACTGATAAAGGCATTGGTATACCCAAAGAATACAAAGGAAAGATATTTGAAAAATTTTTTCGAATTCCAGGTGGCGACCGGCATAATATTAAAGGCTATGGACTTGGATTGAGTTATGTAAATCATATTATCAAAAGATATATGGGTTTTATTGAAGTGAAAAGTGAATTGGGAAAGGGAAGTACTTTTATTGTAAATATTCCGTACAGGCAAGCTGAAATAATTCGATTTGATGAACACCGGGTTATTCGAAAAGCTAATTCAAAACTGGATAATCCTCAGTAATTATGAACACCATTAAAATATTATATGTTGAAGATGAATTATTTCTCGGCAAAATTGTGAAAGAAAGTCTTGAAATCCGTGGCTTTGACGTAATTATGGAAAGCGACGGAGCCAATGTATTGCAAGTGTTTAACAGAATCAAACCAGATATTTGCATCCTCGATGTAATGTTGCCCAATAAAGATGGGTTTACAATTGCAGAAGAAATACGATCTGCCAACAACCCGGTTCCTATTATTTTTTTGACAGCAAAAACACAAACGGCTGATTTAGTAAAAGGATTTACCACGGGAGCAAATGATTATATCCGTAAGCCTTTTAGTATGGAAGAACTAATTGTTCGAATAGAGAATGCACTTCGTTTTCAAAAAGAAGGTAAAAAACCCGGAACAACAGATGAGGTTAAGATGGGAAAATATACTTTTCATTTAACCCGGCAAACATTGATGGCTGGCAAGGAAGAAAAAAAATTATCTTTTCGTGAATCTGAGTTATTGAAGCTGTTGTATGAACATCGGGAAAAAATTATTGACCGAAAGGATATCCTCAACCTGCTTTGGGGAAATGATTCGTTTTTTAATTCCAGAAACCTGGATGTATATATTGCTAAACTTCGTAGCTATTTAAAAGAAGATGATTCGCTTCAGATAATTACGATCAAAGGAATCGGTTACCGGTTTGTTATAAGTTAATAAACTAAGAGATCAAAGGAGAAAAGAGACAAAGAGATCAAAGGAGAAAAGAGACAAAGAGATCAAAGGAGAAAAGAGATCAAAGAGAAGAAGCAATAGAAGTTTTAATTTTTTTTGTGGCTCTCTTTTTCCCTCCTTCCTCTTTAACCTCTTTGCCCATTTAACTAAGAGACAAAAGAGAAAAGAGATCAAGGAGAAAAGAGACAAAGAGATCAAAGGAGAAAAGAGATCAAAGAGAAGAAACAATAGAAGTTTTAATTTTTTTTGTGGTTCTCTTTTTCCCTCCTTCCTCTTTAACCTCTTTGCTAATAAAGTTAAGAGACAAGAGAAAAGAGATCAAAGGAGAAAAGAGATCAAAGAGATCAAAGGAGAAAAGAGATCAAAGAGAAGAAACAATAGAAGTTTTAATTTTTTTTATGGTTCTCTTTTTCCCTCCTTCCTCTTTAACCTCTTTGCCCATTTAACTAAGAGACAAAAGAGAAAAGAGATCAAAGAGAAGAAACAATAGAAACTTTAAAGTCTTATTTCTTTTGATTTTTACATCGTTAGTTAATTTTTACCAATTGAACTGGCTTATTGCTCTGGTAATTCTGCCATAACCACATCAGGGTAAAGGAAGGAATGAAATCAAGGCCGGGTAAAAGTTCTTCCATAAAATTAAATATACCGCCCACTGTGCCCTTCCATCCACCAAATAATTTAAAGAAGATTAACGCAGATACAGGTGCCCAAAAAATATCACTCAACTCACCTAATACCGGAATGGTATACGATGCATAACCAATAAGGTCCATAGATACACATAAAAGAAGAGAAGCATTTTTTTGTTTGTTCATTTTGTAACGACTATTTTTTTACAATAATAAGACGTAAAGTTAGTAAGTGGGGTTGTAAAAAACTGTTAATGCTTCGGAACGATACACCTGGAATTTATTATGTAAGGGCCTCCTGCCGAAAGACAAGTCTCTTTATTTTAGATTTCACACTACACGGTTCATTTAAAATTGTCGTGCCACTTTCCCTTCTCCACTTTGGTGGAGAGGGGGCTTAAATGAGTGAGGGAAAAAAAGACAGCGATAATTTTAAATGCAGCCCACCACGAAAGAACTATTTTTAGTAGTTTAGTAAATAACCAGTTTAAACCATTACTATGCTGCGCAACCTTTTGTATAGCTTGTTTTCTTTCCTTTATGGGATTACTGTAAATGCCCAACCTTCTTATTATTATCCGGAAGGAGGAAATTTTAATCCGGCAATTCCCACACCTGCTGTTTTTTTAGGATACGAAATTGGAACACAACATACAAGGCACGATAAGCTGGTAGAATATTTCCAGGAGCTAGATCGGTTATCTGATAAGGTTACGCTACAAATAATTGGTGAAACCTTTGAGCACCGCCAACAAATTGCAGTGGTGTTTACATCTGCCGCCAATCATTCTCGCCTGGAAGAAATTCGAAAAGCCCATTTAGCCGGTCAGGTGAATGGAAATACAGAAGCGGTTCCGTTGGTTATTCATTTGGGTTATAATGTGCATGGGAACGAACCCTCCAGCAGTGAAGCAGCAATGCTTACGGCATATTATTTAACGGCATCTGAATCGGAGGAAACAAAAAAATGGTTGAGCGAGATGGTTATATTGATGGACCCGGTGATCAATCCCGATGGAAGAGATCGGCATACCAGTTGGGCCAATATGCATAAAGCAGCGCCACCCGTGGCAGATCCATTGGATAGAGAACATACTGAAATATGGCCAGGAGGTCGTTTCAACCATTATTGGTTTGATTTGAATAGAGATTGGTTTTTAGGAACTTTTCCGGAAACAAGAAATCGGATTCATTTTTTTCATCACTGGAGGCCATATGTGCAAACAGATCATCACGAAATGGGATCGAATGCTTCGTTTTATTTTGATCCGGGCGAAGATGCAAGTAACAATCCTGTTGTACCTGATTTTTTATATAAAACTATTTATCCAACCTATGCAAAATATTTTGCGGCAGCAACCGATAAAATTGGTTCCATGTATTTTACTAAGGAAGCCTATGATAAATTGTATCCGGGATACGGAAGCAGCTATATAAATTTTTATGGAGGAGCGGGTTTTTTATTTGAACAGGCGAGTTCACGAGGGCATGTTCAGGAAACAACTACGATCCCAATAACGTTTGCTTTTACCATTCGTAACCAGTTTACTGCATCTCTTACTACCATCAGAGCGTCGTTGGCCGAGAAAAAGAATTTACTGAAACTGCGGTCTTTATTTTATCGTTCGGCAAAAGAACAGGCAGCTAAAGCAAACATCAAAGGGTATGTATTTGGAGACATACATGATGAAACGCGTACACGTGCATTTGTAGAGATGTTATTGCTCCACGAAATTGAAGTATATGAAACCGGCAATACTGTTTTGGGAGATGGAAAAAAATTTGATGCAGGGAAAACTTATTATGTGCCTTGCGACCAGGATAACTATATAATGGTACGTTCTGTTTTTGAAAAACAAATTACTTATATCGATAGTTCTTTTTACGATGCTTCGGCATGGAGTTTAATTCATGCCTATAACTTACCCTATGTGGAATTGAAAATAACCGTTGCCAAAGGGAAAAAAATTCTCGAACTACCGGTAAGAGAATCCGCACCTGTTGAGAGAAGCAATTATGTTTATCTGTTAGATTCAAGGGATTATAATATTCATCAGGCAATTTATCATTTGCAGGAAGGCGGAGCCATTGTACAAGCTGCTTTCCGGCCATTTGGCGTAAAGATGGACGGTGATTATACTAATTTTGGATATGGAACGGTAGTGCTTCCGGTAAACCTGCAACTCATTTCGCCTGATTCGTTATTCAAATTGGTTAAGGAAGTAAATAAGTTAACAGCCATTACTGTTTATCCATTATATACAGGATATAGCCAAAGTGGGATTGATATGGGCAGTGCTTATGTACGTACACTTCAACAGCCTAAAGTAGCGATGATTGTTGGTACCGGAGTTGCAGCCACTGAAGCAGGAGAGATTTGGCACTTGCTTGATCAGCGGTTACAAATGCCCGTTACTAAACTCGATTTATTAAATCTTACCCGGGCTAATCTCAGCCGATACAATACCATTATTATGGTATCTGGTAATTATGGTTGGATTGATAAGGCAGGTACAGATAAAATAAAATCATGGGTACAGAATGGCAATACGCTTATTACCATTAAGGGAGGATCTGAATGGGCCATTCGAAATGGTTTTACGAAAGAAAAATTAATAAGTGGCGATAGCACTAAAGGAAATGCAGTTCGAAAAGATTTTGATATGGCCGTTCATATAGAAGGGGCCAAAGCAATGGGGGGTTCAATTTTTAGAGTTGATTTGGATACCACACACCCAATAGGATTTGGGTTTTCGAATAGAACCATCTCTGTATATCGAAATGGATTAACCTTTTTACAAGCCAGTTCCAATCCTTATAGTACCGTTGCACAATACACCGCCGACCCATTGGTAGGAGGATATGTTCACCCCTCTGTTTTAAAGAAGATAAAAAATTCTGCCGCAATTGTTGTAGCAACAGAGGGGGCTGGCCGGGTTATTTTGTTTTCTGATAATCCTAATTTCCGCGGTACCTGGTATGGGACGAATAAACTTTTTTTGAATGCATTATTTTATGGAAGTACAATAAATGTTCCTGCAGTGGCGGAGTAAATTTTAGCCTACGGCAATCTGTTAAAATACTTTTTGGTGAATTGCCCCAATCTTAGATAAGTTGTTCTGAATATTTTTGAGTTATCCTGATCTTTAGATGACTTGCCCCGATCTTTAGATGACTTGCCCCGATCTTTAGATCGGGGAAAATATCATTTCTCTTTCTTTAATAACCTATCAAACCAAAAGGTTCCCAACGGAATAAAAGCAGCAATAATTGCAAGGGCAAACCATTGAATATTTTTATTGCGATCTGTTCGTACAATCCATGCAAATACTAAAAAAGTTACAAATAAAACACCATGCAGCCAGCCAACTATTTTAACGGCCATAGGAAAGTTGAAAAAATATTTCAGTGGCATTGCTATTAATAGTAACACGAGAAAGGATATTCCTTCTGCAGTTCCCGCCTTTCTTAACATTGATAAATTGTTCATGGGTGTGCGTAAGCAAGAGTGTAATACTACGCTTTGTTGAAGTTATAAAATCTAAATAGTATGAGTAAAAGCTCTAAGCTTAATATTTCTTCAATAATCAATCACTTGTTCTTCTATTAATTCAGGAAGCTTCCTCCATTCATATTGCTGATTACGTAATTGAGATTCAAATCCTCCTTCTTTTATAGCCTCCTGAATACTTTTATAGGTAAAACGGTGTGGGGCGCCAGCAGCACTCACAACATTTTCTTCAAGCATAATACTTCCAAAATCATTTGCTCCCCCATGTAAACAAATTTGTGCAGTTTGTTTACCAACTGTTAACCAGGAGGCCTGTATATTTTTTACATTTGGAAGCATAATGCGGCTGATGGCAATCATTCGAATATATTCTTCCGGAGTAGTAAGGTTATGAACGCCGCGTATGCGTGCCAGTAAGGTATCTGCGTCCTGAAAGGTCCAGGGAATAAAGGCTAAAAATCCTTTGGCATTTTCGGGTTTTCGGCTTTGTACTTCGCGGAGTTTTATTAAATGTTCAAAACGTTCTTCAATGGTTTCTACATGACCAAACATCATGGTAGCCGATGTAGTTATATCAAGCTTGTGCGCTTCGTGCATAATATCGAGCCATTCCTGAGCCCCGCATTTTCCTTTCGAAATTAATCTTCGTACACGATCAATCAATATCTCTGCACCAGCACCAGGCAGGCTGTCCATTCCTGCTTTTTTTAATTCAGTCAATACTTCCCTGTGTGTTGACTTTTCCAATTTTGTAATATGCGCCACTTCGGGTGGCCCCAACGTATGAAGTTTTATGGAAGGGTATAGTTCTTTTAACTGCTTAAAAAGATCTGTATAAAATTGAAGACCAAGTGAGGGATGATGGCCACCCTGCAATAACAATTGATCACCACCCCAGCGTATGGTTTCTTCTATTTTCTTCTTATAGGTTGCGATATCAGTGATATATGCATCTGCATGACCGGGAATTCGATAAAAATTACAAAACTTGCAATTAGCAATGCATACGTTAGTAGTATTTACATTGCGATCGATTTGCCAGGTTACTTTACCATGCGGTACCTGCTTTTTACGCAATTCATCGGCTACAAACATTAAATCTGCAAGAGGGGCTTGCTGGTATAAATACACACCTTCTTCTAAAGAAAGAAATTCGAATTGCAGGGCACGGTGATAAAGTTGCTGCAGGTTCATAAAAACAATTGAATGACAAAAGTACTAAAGGATTTGATGGAAATAGGCGTTGTTTAATTTATATAATGGGCAACTTTCTAATAATAAATAATCTAATTTACAGAAGAGAAAAGAGCAGCATTAACACTATTAAAGCTGTCTCTTCCATAACTGAATGGACGTTCAACTGCTTGCTATGTTTAAAAGGGCCCGGATACTGATTATTTACTTATTGCTTAGTAATAGTATACAAGCACAAGAGGAATTTGTTGCCCCTCCTTCAAAATTAATTACCCGCTTTCCTTTTCGATTACTCACCGGTGGAATCATAACCTTAAAAGCCCGGGTTAGTAATTTTACCGACACGCTTAATTTTATTCTTGACACCGGAAGCGGTGGCATTTCTTTAGATTCATTGACGACAGACCGTTTGAAACTAAAAACAGAAATGAGCGATCGAACGATCAGGGGTATTGCAGGTATTAAACAAGTTCGGTTTGCGTATAATCAAAAACTACACTTATCAGGCTTAACCACGGATAGCCTTAATTTTCATATTAACGATTATGAAGTATTAACCAGTTCCTATGGCGAAAAAATTGATGGCATTATTGGTTATTCTTTTTTATCAAGATATATAGTGAAAATTGATTACGACAGTTCTGTTATGTATATATATTCCAAAGGAACGATGCGATACCCCCGTGGTGGCTTTTTGATTAAGCCATTGCTTATAAATTTACCGGTTATAAGTACAGCAATAAAAGATGAGCGGGAAGTTGTAAACAGGTATTATTTTGATACCGGCGCGGGTATGTGCCTGTTACTTTCAAGTGATTTTGTAAAAGATAGCTCTTTTGTTAATCCACGTCGTAAATGGCAGGCAACCCAGGCAGAAGGATTGGGAGGAAAAGCCCCCATGAAGCAAGGAGTTTTGAAGCAGATAAAATTAGGACCTTATAAATTTAAAAATGTACCTACTTATATTTTCGAAGATGAATACAATGTTACTTCCTATCCTTATCTCGGCGGATTGATTGGTAACGACCTGTTGCGTAGGTTTAATCTCATCATTAACTACGATCGGCGTGATTTATACCTGATGCCGAATTCACATTTGCGTGACCCCTTCGATTATTCCTATACAGGTTTAGGAATGTATGTGATTGATGGAGAAATCCGGGTGATTGATGTGATGCCCAACTCTCCGGCTGAATCGGCCGGTTTTCAGCAGGGTGATGTGGTGCTGGCAGTTGAAAATAACTTTACGAATAATATCCAGGCCTATAAAACGCTACTGCAAAATCCGGGGGAAAAATTAAAAATACTGGTGTTACGCGAAGATGGCCCGATTATGCTCACCCTAAAAGTAAAAAGCATTCTCTGATAATGATGTGAATAGTCAATAGTCTATATCGCGCCGCAAGTTAACCATTCACTATTCACAACTCACATTTCACCTTTTCCCCAAACTTGTCGTTATTTTTGCGGTTCTTTATAAAAACAGGCAATGATTCACTTAGAAAAATTTACGTTAAGTAATGGATTAAGGGTAGTTGTACACGAAGATCATTCAACCCCAATGGCTGTGGTAAATGTTTTGTACGACGCGGGTGCGAAAGATGAAGATCCGGCTAAAACCGGCTTTGCTCATTTGTTTGAACACCTTATGTTTGGCGGCTCCGTAAATATTCCCGACTTTGAAACGCCTCTGCAAATGGCGGGAGGAGAAAATAATGCCTATACCAGTAACGACCTTACCAATTACTATATTCAATTGCCTGCTGAAAATATTGAAACCGCCTTTTGGCTTGAAAGTGATCGTATGTTATCACTTGCCTTCAGCGAAAAAAGCCTGGATGTACAACGCAAAGTAGTATGCGAAGAATTTAAAGAACATTATATCAATAAGCCGTATGGAGACGTATGGTCGCATATGCTTCAAATGGCCTACCAGGTTCATCCTTATCAATGGCAAACAATTGGTAAGGAATTAGCGCATATTGAAAATGCCTCCTTAAAAGATGTTAAAGCTTTTTTCTTTAAACATTACAGACCTGTAAATGCGATATTAGTAGTTGCCGGACATATAATTGCGGCCGATATTAAACGATTGGCTGAAAAATGGTTTGGCGATATCCCGGCTGGTGAAAAGTATATTCGAAACATTCCTGCCGAACCAACGCAAACGGCTCCACGTAAAAAGGAAGTGAAAGCCCCGGTTCCATTAGACGCACTGTACAAATGCTGGCATATGGATAACCGCCTTAGCAAAGGATATTATGTTGCAGATCTTATCACGGAGGTTTTGGGAGGAGGCGGGTCAAGTAGATTGTACCAGGCACTGGTGAAGGAAAAAAAATTATTCAGTAATATTGAATGTCATCATTTCGGTTCGGTTGATGCCGGACTGTTGGCTATTGAAGGAAAACTGGTAAAAGGAATAAAGATGGAAGAAGCAGATAATGCAATAGAAGAGGAACTGGAAAAACTGATGAAGGATGGGATAAGCGATAAAGAACTTACCAAGATTAAAAATAAAACAGAAGCTGCCATTGCTTTTGAAGATATGAGTGTAATGACGCGGGCTAATAGTATCGCCTTTTATGAATTGTTGGGTGATGCAGCATTGTTTAATAGCGACCGCGATAAATATTTTGCGATTACAGCAGAGGATGTTTTGAATTACAGCCGTAAGATATTTGATGCAACTAATTCCAATACCTTATACTATTATAGTACAAATTAGCGGTATTGCACGAAAGGCAAAATCCTTTTTAGCGAGAACGCATTTTATGTAAAACGAAAAAAGTATAAGAAATGAAGTACTGCATTCAAAGGACAACGTTTCGAAAATTTAGCCTATAAAATAAAATAAAATGAGTAATAAGTTTGATACTACCGGAAATAAGCACCCTAAACAAGAGTTTCAGGTTGAAAGAATCGCTTTTTTCAGCGATGCTGTTTTTGCCATAGCTATTACACTTTTGATTATTGAGTTTCGCCCGCCGCATGTAACCAAAGAAAGTACCTATGAAGAGATATGGTCGGAAGTGTTGCATATGAAATTTAAATTAGGCGCATTGCTGGTAAGCTTTGCGCTTATTGTTAACTATTGGATTAAGCATCATACTTTATTTAAACATATTCATAATTATAATCCTGCAATTGTAAAGTCAAATATGTGGTTATTGCTGCCCGTAATTTTTTTTCCTTTTACAACTTCTTTTTTATATGAGAGCCTGGAATCAAATGTGGAGGTGCTGAAAATCCCGTATAGGCTTTTTTTAATAAATAATTCGATGGCCAGCGCAGCTACCTGCTATCTTTATTATCTCGCCACTAAAAAATATAAACATTGTTCTTATGAATTAAGCGTCGAAGAAAAATGGACATATGAAAAGGAATTGCTGGTAATGGCCGTTTCTTTCTTAATTGTTTTTTTATTAAGTTTTATTTCTATTCAATTTTCTGTGGTTGGATTAATTCCATTTCTTTTGCTTAAAGGGTACCATAAATTTTTTAAATCAAATTGATCAATAAAATACATGAATTACAGAAAGAAAGCGCCTGTGATTAAAGAGCCTGTTGAATTTGACATTAAACTGCCGCCTTGCGAAAAAATAACTCTTTCTAATGGCATAGAAGTGTATTCTGTAAACCTGGGAACCGAAGAGGTTGTTATGGTAAACTGGGTATTTTCTGCGGGGAATTGGTTCGAAGAAAAAAAGGCCGTAGCATCTGCCACTAATTATTTGCTTAAGAATGGTACCTCTCAAAAATCTGCTTTTCAGTTAAACGAGCATTTTGAATACTATGGTTCTTATCTAACCAGAGCCTGCCATAGCGAAACAGCAGAAATTGTTCTTCATTGCCTGAATAAACACATCGAAACTGTTTTACCGGTAGTTGCAGAAATGATTACGGATTCAATATTTGCTGAAGAAGAACTTGCTACCTATTGTCAGAATACACAACAACGATTGAAAGTAGGGTTACAGAAAAGTGATTTTGTTGCGGGCCGTTTAATTGACTCATTCTTGTTTGGAGAAAATCATCCGTATGGTACCTATAATAACTTTGAAGACTATGCGGCACTTCAACGAAATGATCTTGTTTCATTTTATAATCAGTTTTATAAAAATGGACGATGTGTCATTTTTGTTGCGGGTAAAATTCCTGCAAATTTATTGGAGCAGTTGGAGAATAGTTTTGGAGGATTGCCTATAAGATCTCATAAGGTAACTGAAAAGGAAGTGATACATGCCCTGCAACCCAATGCCCGGAAAAAACATTTCATCACCAACGACCCGAACGGTGTACAGGCAGCTATAAGAATTGTGCGCCCTTTTCCTAACCGGCATCATCCCGATTTTCAAAAGGCTATGATGCTGAACAATGTGTTTGGTGGTTTTTTTGGTTCAAGACTTTCAACAAATATTCGGGAAGATAAAGGGTATACTTATGGAATTTACAGTTACCTGATGGGCCAGGTAAAAGAAAGTGGCTGGATGATAAGTACCGAAGCCGGAAGAGAAGTTTGCCAGGCAACCATTGATGAAGTATATAAAGAGATGGAATTACTGAGAAACGAACCGGTAGACGATGAGGAATTACAAATGATCCGGAATTATATGATCGGCACGGTATTGGGCGATCTTGATGGCCCGTTCCAGGTTATGGCGCGATGGAAAAGTTTATTACTAAATGGATTTGATGAACATTATTTTTACAAAGCGATTGAAATTATTAAAACAGTCAGGCCGGAAGAGCTACAGCAAATTGCCAATAAATACCTGCACCCCGAAGAATTTTATGAATTGGTAGTAGTTTAATAGAGAGAGTGCGTTTGCTTATTTATGTTTATAGTTTGTAGTTTGTGATTCGTTTGGCTATTTCGTTAAGTTATAACAAACCCGATATAACTATATTAAAGTATTCGAATGATACATTTTGAGATTTTATGTTGCCATTTGCATCGGAAGAGCTACTGACTATAAACTAAAAACCATAAACTATTTACTATGAAATTAATCATGCGCATTATTGTAACCTCCATTATTGCTTTTGGACTCTCAAAAATTTTGAACGGCATTCATGTAGATGATTTTTGGGCGGCAATTTTGTTAGCTGTTGTATTAGCTGTATTGAATGGAATTCTTAAGCCGATTCTCATCATACTTACGTTCCCTATAACAATTATAACTTTTGGCCTTTTTCTTTTTGTAATAAATGCTGCAATTATTTTATTGGCAGATAAACTAATGGATGGATTTAAAGTGGATGGTTTTTGGTGGGCGCTTCTTTTCAGCCTTCTGTTATCAATAGTTTCTTCCGTTTTATATAAAGAAGACAATCAAAAAGAAAAACCAAATCGTTAATTGCTTTTTTCGTCTTTTTGGCTGGACTTATTTAAATTAACTTTACAACTGACTTATCTTTTGTATATGCAATTCAACCGCAAAGAACTCTCCAATGATCAGATGATAGATTTTTATCGTCAATTGTTGTGGCCACGAATGATTGAAGAGAAAATGCTTGTTTTACTGCGCCAGGGAAAAATTAGTAAGTGGTTTAGCGGAATCGGACAGGAAGCAATTTCAGTGGGTGCCACACTTGCACTGCAGCACGATGAATGGATCATGCCATTGCATCGTAACCTCGGAGTTTTTACCAGCAGAAATATGCCCTTGCATAAACTAATCATGCAATGGCAGGGAGCTAAAGAAGGATATAGTAAGGGAAGGGAAAGAAGCTTTCATTTTGGTACCAGGGAACATCATATTTGTGGAATGATTTCTCATCTTGGTCCGCAGTTAGCTATTGCCGATGGAGTAGCACTAGCGTATAAGTTAAAAAAAGAAAATAAAGTCGCACTTGCTTTTACAGGTGATGGTGGTACCAGCGAAGGTGATTTTCATGAGGCGCTAAACACAGCCGCAGTTTGGGATCTGCCGGTAATTTTTGTAATTGAAAATAATGGTTATGGATTAAGTACACCTGTAAACGAACAATACCGTTGTGAGAGCCTTGTGGAAAAAGCGAGAGGCTATGGAATGGATGGTATTAAAATAGAGGGTAATAATATTCTCACGGTGTACGATACCATCAAGGGCGTAAGAGATTTTTGTATTGAACATCAGAAGCCCTATTTAATCGAATGCATGACGTTTCGGATGCGCGGCCATGAAGAAGCAAGTGGTACTAAGTATGTACCAAAACATTTGTTTGATATTTGGGAACAAAAAGATCCGGTAAAAAACTACGAAACCTTTTTAATTACAGAGAATATACTTTCTTCTACCGATATAGAGAATATACGAACAACATTTAAAGAAAAAATAGAAAGCGAACTGGCAATTGGTTTTAATACCCAACCAATTATTCCTGATGAAGAAGAGGAATTGAACGATGTGTATAGCCCACCCAAACCCTCCCAAAGGGAGGGCTTAGCATCCGCACGTATCCTCACGGAAGAAAAGCAAAACGAAATTATGGCAACCGTCGGGAGCGATGATAAATCTCCCCGAAGGGGGCGCCTAATTGATGCCATTAGCGAAGGACTCAAACAATCCATGCAGCAACATCCGAATTTAATTTTAATGGGACAGGATATTGCAGAATACGGAGGTGCATTTAAAATTACCGATGGTTTTGTAAATGAATTTGGAAAAGAAAGAGTAAGAAATACACCTCTATGCGAAAGTGCTATTGTGGGTGCCGCCTTGGGGTTAAGTTTAGAAGGATACAAAACAGTAATGGAAATGCAGTTCGCTGATTTTGTAACAGTGGGATTTAATCAAATCATAAATAACCTTGCAAAAATTCATTATCGCTGGGGGCAAAATGCCGACGTGGTTATTCGAATGCCAACAGGCGGTGGCGTTGGTGCCGGACCTTTTCACAGTCAGAGTAATGAAGCCTGGTTTGTACATACCCCAGGTTTGAAAGTAGTATATCCATCAACACCTATGGATGCAAAAGGGTTATTAATTGCAGCAATCAATGACCCCAACCCGGTATTATTTTTTGAGCACAAAGCGTTATACCGAAGCATAAGCGGACCAGTACCCGAAGAATATTATGAAATCGAAATTGGTAAGGCAAGGCAAGTGCGGATTGGGGAAGATCTATCTATTATTACCTATGGAGCAGGAGTACATTGGGCCGAAGAATTTGCAATGAGTCATCCGGAGCTATCTTTAGATATATTAGATTTAAGAACATTATTACCGCTAGATTATGATGCAATAAGAAACACGGTATCACGAACTGGAAAAGTATTGTTGCTGCATGAAGACACCTTGACAGGAGGAATAGGCGGTGAAATAGCTGCCTGGATTGGCGAACATTGTTTTGAATTATTAGATGCCCCGGTACTTCGATGTGCATCCTTAGATACACCGATTCCTTTTAATATGGAATTGGAAAAAGCGTTTATGGCAAAGAGTAAGCTGGCGGAACTGATTGATAAATTAATTGATTACTAAAGCGAACGATTATTTTATTAATGATAATGTATGAATGACGCAAGAATAGGATTATTTTTAAAAGGAATAATTATATTCCTTTTTTTTTGGTGCTGTGGCTCTAAATTACCAGGTCAAAACTATTCACTAGCGAAGGTTAAGCTTGAGAATTTTGAGAGTGATAACTATTGGAAATTAAGTAATGGATTAGTCGGTATTATTCTTGTGAAAGAAAAAAAAATAGGTTCAGCTCAGGCTCAGAAATTTCTTGCCCCTATTCAATCTTTGATATATGCTGATGGAACATTTTCTGATGAGTCTCCCAATTTCCTTGTAACAGCTACCGATCCTGTTTCTATTGAGGTGACAGTTGTAAAAAATGATGGAGATGAATGTGTGATTCGATATTATTATAGCTTTAAGAAGAAACAATTTTATTATGGGAAAAAAACATATAAAGGGGGAGATGCTGGAAATGGTTTTTATAAAGCAACTATTCGGTTAAGAAAAGATGCAAAATCCATTATGATTGAAGAAGAATCGGATTATGATATATTCTATAGTATAAAGATCAGTAATGGTATTCGCCCAGATAAAGCAAGATACCGAGGTTGGAGCGCCATTTCAAAAGACTATGGCTATGAACCTTCCGGCCAGGTGTATCGAGCAGAACACGAACGAGGATATCCTCTCGATGCTACGGTCGATTTAAACATTAATAAACCCTTTGTATACCCGAAATTAGTATTGTGGGAACCTGCGGGTGGTGAAAATAATTCTGGACGATATTGGATCATATATAATAGCAAGGCAAAAGAAACGGGAAATATAATGGGTTTTTTTCAGGGAAAACCTTCAAAATTATTTGCTGTAAAAGAAACCGGACCACGGTTAAGAGTTTATCCGGCAGATCGTATAACGGAAAAGGAACCCTATGTAAGTATTGATATGGCTATTGATCGATTAGCACCAGATCAGTCTTTTGCAACCAGGCGAAGATTTGAGTGGGGTATTTTTATAGGTACTCAAAAGGATATTCTCGATCCCGCAGCAACTCAACCCATTGCCATTGAAATGAATCAGCAATCGGGTATCAGTAAAAGAGTTGATAATTACATTACGAAAGGTGCACAACTGGTTCCTGCTTTTTATAAAGGCGCAATTTATCTTCCCGAGGAAAAAATTCAGTTACTTATTAAAAAAGTAAAAAATGATCAATCGTTTTATGAAAAAGTTTGTTCGATTGATGGTTTGTATAAACCCGTATTTGATGCGTGGCGATTCCCTGATTCGGCAAAGTCGTTACTGAAATCTATTTTGCAATGGAACAATAAAATTCAAAAAGAGTATAAAAATGGCGAAGGAAGTTACGCGTGGGATTTGCGATACTGGAAGGGCGCCATCAATTTTAAATTTTATGCATTGGCCAGTTCATTTTTATTTGCTGGTAGAACAATTGAAATTTCTCCCGCGGATAAAAAAGAAATTGAACAAATGCTTGCCCTAATGGCGCGAGTAGTATGGGATGAAGACAATACACCCACTTTTGATAGCAGCGGAATAAACTTGGGTCCTGAGAACATGATATATATGTACCAGAATAATGCCCGATATTTTTTTGCGTTGCTATATGCAAATGATCCGGAATTTTCAGTGAAATCAAAAGCTATTCTTAACAAAGTAAAATCAGATCTTGACAATGCGGTATATAATAACGGCTCATCCTTCGGAAACCCACATTATATACAGGCCACTATGGATCCACTGCTTTTTACAATGTTACAACTCAAGCAGGCAGGGATTGCTAACCTGTTTAAGAATAATACCATCATTTATCGTTTTGTAGACTTTTTTAAAAGCCTGCTTACACCACCTTCAGTACGATTTAATGGGTACCGTAAACTTATTTCTTTTGGCGACGGATCAGAAGAAAGTACTGTGACATTCGGGTTATTGGCCGCGGGCCTGGAAGATTCAGATAAGAAATTAAGTGATGAGCTATATACTATTTTCGAAAACGGAGCACCACATCTCTCAATTTACGGACCTTTATCGCTTTCTACAGATATTTCGCAACAGCATACAGGCCTTTCGAGGATAAGTACATCTAATTTTACCGGCTACCTTACCCATTTACGTTATAATGTAAATACGCCAAACGAAACTGCAATATGGATTTTGAATGGTGATTCGCTCTACGATCACCGTACCGATGATGCGGGTGAAATTGCTATATACGCATTGGGCGCCCCACTTTCTGTTGGGCGAAGTTGTTTCTATTATCCTTCGGCCACCGACGCAAGAATAAAAAGTGTAGTTGTGCCACATGCACAATTTCCGGAATGGAGCAGTAACGCTCAACCCATCAATATACGTTCATTAACAAACAGAACATGGCCTATATCGGAACAAATTTCTTTTGCCAACCTAGGGAGGAGTTCCGTTTCGGAAAGTCTCATGCAAAGCAATGAATTAAAATGGGTACGCCGAGTAACTGCAATTAACTCATTCAACGATCGCCCGCTAATTATTATTTATGATAGCGTTAGTGGCAGCGAGGGAAATATCTGGAGTATGTTTTTTTCTTCGGAGGGCCCAATACAAACTCCAATGGGTAGTGTGGAACCTGTTGAAAAAATATATGATAATAACAATCGGAAAGAGCTTCCACAAGGAACTGTTCCAAAAAAATTAAACCCAGGCTGGTCATACTTTCATTTTACCGGGCAAAAATGGAACCATCTTTTCCATACTGCTGGCGGCATCAATTGGAGTCTTTCATTTTTATCAAAAGTAAATACTGAATTTTCATTGGCACAATGGACAACTACCTGGCAAAACGATGCGGAATCGAGGGAGTTTCAAAAGACTAACAATAAGCCTTATGCGGATAAACAACAAATTTTAAGGCTAAAATCAAGTGAGCCTATAACTGCTGTTATCACCCCTTTTCGAAAAGGTATCGGTACTATTCAGCAACCTATTAAGCAAATTAGCCCGGGCTATCATTTATTTGTACAGAACAAAGACAGTATAGTTTTCACTCAAGATGGATATTATAGTAATACAAATGATACAACCAAGCTGTTTGCGTTGTTCTTGAAGGACAAAATATTTTCATATAATTATGTAACTATGGCAGGAGGGCCGTTAGAAATAGAAGCAACTGAAAAATTCATTAAGATCCGCGTGCACGGAGGTAGTGGAACAAGAAAAATAAAGCTACCTTTTTCGGGATTAAAATTAATAACGCCATCCAGTCAGGTTAAATCATTAATAAGAGAGCAGCAAACAGAAATTACTATTAGCTACATAAATCCAACAATGGATCTTCTGTCTTCCAATAACAGTTTTACGGAATGGATTTGGAGCAGATAACATCTAAAGCTTGCACACAAGTAAAAATGAATGATCATTTATTAACTCAATTATTTAAAAGGCAAAATCTATTACAATCAAAAATTATAATTATTTTTTTATGTAATCTTTGCCTTTCGAGCATCCACCTATGAAACCTAACTGCATGAGGAAAGAATTACTACTATTTTTTCTGGCTATTTTTTGCGTGTCGGTGTATTCCCAGCAAAACCTTTCTGGAGGCAGGCAACATAGCTTCTATACCTATATATTCCAGATCAATGGAAAAGAAACAAGCAAATTGTATCGTTCCGGTTTCGACAATATAAATGAGCGATACCTTCATACGCTCGTTGATTCGTTTATTTCATCAACACAAGTCACTCCAAGATTAAAGAATGGGAATTACTTATTCGTAAAAGCTGTCGGCAATCGTATTCAGGTGGAGTTAATGACAATCGATGATTTACAGTACAAAATCCTGAATAATAATAGGGATTTAATGATCGCTCTTCATACAAAAACAGGGGAAGAGATTTCTGATGCAGAAATATTAATAAACAATAAGAACATTTCTTATGATCAACATCTTCATGCATTTCGACTAGACCGAAGAAGGAGAAAAGGCATCCTAAGAATCAATAATAAGGGAACAGTCCATCTTTTTTCGGTTTCTGGAAACAAAAGAAATGATTGGAGATATTATTTGCAGAAAATCGCCAGCTCTTTTCCGTTAAAATATATTGTGCAGCCTATTAAACAATGGGTAGATAATCGCGAAGGTTATTATGATTATTTTACCAATAAGGCACGCTATGAAAGAAAGTTTACGGGATTTATGGCATTCAATAAACCTATTTATAAACCAGGCGATACTGTAAAAATAAAAGCCTATATATTAACCAAAAAAGGCCATCCTGTTAACCGCCCACTATTACTTCGACTTACCGAAGAAGGTTTTGGTATCGATACCATAATAGCGATAATAAAACCATATAGACCTGGAGCATTTGAATATCAGTTCCCAATAAACGACAGCCTCGATCTTACGCTTGATGAAAATTATCTTTTGACGTTCGAAGAATTGAAAAGCAGAAAAAATAATGTGGATGAATATGTTGGTAATCTTGATGAAGATGAATATGCATTGAAACGAAAGATACTAATGCGCGGGAAATTTGAATACGAAGAGTATCAACTATCCTCAGTTACATTTTCTGCCCGAAGTGATAAGCAAGAGCACAATAGAAACAATCCGGTTTCAGTATATCTAAAAGCAACTGATGAAAATGGGTTGCCAATAATGGATGGTAGGGTTGAAATAATTCTCAGGCAATCTAACAATAACACAACAAGTTTTCATCAACCACAGGTATTTCTGCCAGATACACTTTGGCACTATTCTCAGAAGCTTGACCCCGTTGGCGAAACAAAAATCATTATACCCGACAGTATATTTCCGGCAGCAAGTTTTAATTACCAAATCGAATGCATTTTTCTAAACAGTAATAACGAGTTAAAAAAACAGCTACTTTCCCAGACTTATCAATACGATGATCATAAGATTTTTATCGAACAGAAAAATGATAGCCTTTATATTAAACAACAACATGGCGATAAAACGGATACGGTTCCTGCTACTATAACGGCTTTCAGAAAAGAAGGCGATACTATCAGCACGAATATCCTGCAGTTGCCAGCATCCGTTGCCATAAGTCCTTATGCCACTTATTATGAAATAGAAACGGATACCAGTTATGAAGAATATTCCATTAAGAAAAATGGGAGTATGATTAATTGTGTAGCGCTAAGAACAGCTGATTCTGTAATAATACAGTCAATTAATCCAAACAAACTATCTTTTTGGTATACTCTGTTTGCCGGTACTAAAGTGATTGAACGCGGATACACTGATCAGTTGCATTTTAAAGAAAGAGCTAGAACGAGGAAAAATTATTTTATCTCACTTCAATATATCTACAATAATAAAAGCTATACAGAAAATTATACAGCAGCCTATCAGGATAAACTTCTTACTATTGAAACTAACCAGCCAGCCTATGTTTATCCCGGCCAAAAAACGGCGATTACCGTTAGGGTAACTAACGCATCGGGAGAACCTGTAAAAGATGCCGATATTACGGCCTATGCATTTACTAAAAAGTTCGAAAAAATTCAACCACCCTTTATCCCATACCTTGGTAAAATCTATCCGTGGAGAAAGAGGTTTTTTTCTTTTTATGAATCTAAAAAAGAACAGTTAAGTGATATTCAATTAAACTGGCAACGTTGGAGCAAGGAAATGGGATTGGATGGTATGGAGTATTATAAATTTTTATATACTTCTGCTATTTATAGAAATGTTGAAGCAGCAAAAGATAGTATTACTCAAATAGCTCCTTTTGTTGTGTTGAATGGAGCTATTCTGCCAGTTCGGCTACTCTATATTGATGAGGTTCCGGTTTTTTTTAATCAGGCCCAGCAACTAAACAGGTATAGTTTTCGGGTGCGACCTGGAAAACATTCTTTACGATTGAGAACAGATCACCTTCAAATAAAAATAGACAGTGTTTGGGCAACAGCAGGTTGCAAAACATTTTTCTCGTTCATGGCCGATACGTTTTCTAATAAAATGATAAGGGCAGAAAAAATGCCAGATACACTTACGGCCTATGAGAAAAAATTATGGAGCAAATACATGATTTTAATTGAAAATAATTTTGGGGAAAAATTTTCGTATGTTAAACAAGGCGAACAGGTTTCTTTACTTAATTATACTCCTGATAGAAATAATTCAAAAGGTCAACATATACTGACTGGACCTATTTCAAATTTTTATTCCCTACTTAAGGTTAAAAACAATTTTGAACAGGCATTTGAACCAGAAGGTAATTATGTTTTTGATATTAGTAAAGGGCTCATAAAGCAAAAGCAAATTCCAGGCAATCGACTTTCCTTCAATTCAAATTTAGTATCCTCCCAAACCAATTATAGTTTCAACGATTATGTACTTACTGAAAAGGAGATTGATAGTTTGTGGGAAGAATATCTCGATCGGAGAAGTGCCAACGAAAACCTGTTTCGTAATTATGAATTCAATAAAAAAAATACAGGCCAACTACAAATTGAAATTAAGAATAATGTTCAAACTGACAGCAATTATATTAAAAATATCTTTCTATTACGTTATGACGATGCGGATTATTTAAGAGTCTATAAAGGATTATCAAGAGATCTTGGGTATGTGCAACCAGGTGTTTATCGGTTATTGATTTTATTAAAAGGAGATCGCTATTTTATTAAAGATAGTATCAAGATCCGTGACCATGGAACCAATTATTATTTAATTGCGAATAAGGAAGTATTATCAAAAGACACCATCAGCTCAAGAATTGCGACTGTGATGAATGGTCGCGATCTGAGCCAGTATTATAGTAACCAGGAAGATGATCAGACTACGATTCGTGAATTGTTCAATGAAAAATATCTGGATGATGCTCTGCTGACCAGAACTGTAAGCGGACGGGTAACGGATTCGAAAGATGGTACAGGTTTGTCTTACTTCTCTGTAAAATTAAAAGGAACTACTATTGGAACTGTAACTAATGCGCAAGGATATTTTCAGTTGAAAGTTACACCAAAGGCAACAATTGTAATTGCCGGAGTAGGGTACACGTCGCAGGAAAAAAGACTGGGTGATGAAGATTACTATGAATTTAAAATTCAACCATCAGCTACGAATTTATCGGAAGTTGTTGTTACGGCTTATAGCGTTGAACGGTCTAAGAAGTCATTGGGCTTTTCGATGTCAACCGTAACTGATGGGACAGGTTCGGTATTAATGGGGAAGGCTGCAGGCGTAAACATTCAGGTACGAGGTCTTTCTTCTATTGCTATTGATTCGAAACCATTAGTATTGATCGATGGCTTACCCTATAACGGGGATATCTCAAAATTAGATGTTTCAATAATCCAGAACATACAAATTCTTAAAGGAACGGAGGCAATAAGCCTTTATGGAGAAGCTGCAAAATACGGAGTGATCATTATTACAACTCACAATAATAGAATTACCAACCAAACTAACCGCGATGACAACGCCCCTGTACCAGGGATATCTATTCGAAAAAACTTTAGGGACGATGCTTTTTGGCAACCCCGGCTACGTACCAACGCTGAAGGAAAGGCCAGTTTTGAGGTTAGTTTCCCGGATGACATTACGAGTTGGCGCAGTTTTTATATTGCCATGAATGGTAAACAAACTGGTTTTTTGGAACAGGCAATTAAGTCAATTAAATCGCTCAGTGCCAACCTAGCTGTTCCATCATTTTTTATTTCAGGCGATTCAGTTAATGTGATTGGTAAAACGCTCAGTTATTCATTAGATAGTGTTACAATTGAAAGATCATTTGACATAAACAAAAGGAGTATTCTTAAAACGCCACTCCAGTTTAAAAATGTTTGGATTGATACAATCATGGTAGGGGTTGGTACAACGGACTCTTTGATGCTTTCCTATACTATTCAGAAACCGGATGGTTATTTTGATGGTGAAGAACGAATTGTTCCCGTTTTTAAACAAGGCGTTTTGGAAAGCGCCGGAATATTTGAGGTTTTGGAGAATGATACGTCATTTACCTATCAACCAAAAGACAAAAATAATTCCATAAAATTGTATGCCGAGGCTTCTTTAATACCAGTATTGTTAGAAGAAATTGAAAGTATTCGAACCTATGAGTATTTATGTAACGAACAACTTGCGTCAAAATTGAAAGCACTTCTTTTGAAGAAAAAAGTATGTAGCTATCTTAAGAAAACATTTGATGAGGAGAAGAATATAATAGAACTTATTAAAAAATTAAATCAGGGAAAAGGACAAACTGGGCTATGGGGTTGGTGGAATAATAATGAAGCTTCTTTATGGATTTCCTGCCATGCAGTCGAAACATTAATGCTTGCTGAACAGGGAGGGTATCAAATAAATTTAAGCAAACCTCAGCTGGTAGACTACCTTGTATTTAACCTTGAACGATACGCAGGCGTTGAGAAAATATACAGTCTTCGACTTTTACAATTATTAAAGGCAAAGGTAGATTTTCAAAAATATATTGATAGAGAAGAAAAATCCTTAGTAAAAAGAAGCTTAACGGAAAACCTTCGTTTGATTCAATTAAAACAGCAATTGGGCTTACATTTATCACTAGATTCTTTTATAAGTAAATCTA
>JANNEK010000018.1:0-14373 GCA_031378605.1 Chitinophagaceae bacterium
GTAATCATTTCTTTATCAAAATCTTTCGGTGCATTTAAAATTGTCGTTCCACTTCCCCCTCTCCACTTTGGTGGAGAGGGGGCTTAAAGGGGTGAGGGACAAAAAGACAGCGACAATTTTAAATGCACCCAAATCTGTTTCAACTCATTAAGCATCCTGTTTTCTTTGTATTTTCGGGAATACAATTTAAAAAACAGATGAAAAAATTCAGCTTATTGATTCTTCCGGTATTTTTTTTCCATGCTTCAGGATATGCCCAACCCGATCGCTGGCAGCAACGGGTAAAGTATGCCATGGATATTAATGTAGATGCAAGTACCAACCAATTTACCGGTAAACAAAAATTGCAATACACTAATAATTCTCCCGATACCTTAACCAAAGTATTCTATCATTTATACTTTAATGCCTTTCAACCCAACAGTATGATGGATGCGCGAAGCCGTGAGTTAGGTAAAACGCGTATCGGTCGGGGGCAGGATTGGGATGGCCGTGTACGTGATCGCATTCAAAATCTTAAACCCAATGAAATTGGCTATCAAAAAGTAATTTCCTTAAAAATGAATGGCGTTTTACAGGAAACAAAAATGCATGAAACTATTTTAGAAGTAACACTTAATAAACCCATTCTTCCAAAATCAACAGTAACCTTCGATATGGATTTTGAAGCACAAATTCCTTTGCAGGTGCGTAGAAGTGGCCGTGATAATCCACAAACCGGTGTTCGTTATTCAATGAGTCAGTGGTATCCTAAATTATGCGAATACGATTACGAAGGATGGCACCCTACCCCATACGTTGCAAGAGAATTTTATGGAGTATGGGGCGATTTTGACGTGAATATTACGATTGATAAAGATTATATTCTGGGTGGTACCGGTTATTTAGTCAATGCAAATCAAATTGGTTATGGGTATGAAACGCCAGGTACTAAAGTGATGCGGCCCGAAGGAAAAACATTAACCTGGAAATTCACAGCACCCAATGTGCACGATTTTATGTGGGCCGCTGATCCGGATTACAAACATTTAGTAAGAACCATTCCTAACGGGCCCATCATTCATGTATTGTATAACTACCAACCCAATAACGGAAAAAACGATACTGCCTGGAATGAAGTAGCTGATGCAGCCGTCGCCGTATTTCCTTTTATTGAAAAAACATTTGGCATTTATCCTTATAAACAATATTCGTTTATACATGGGGGAGATGGGGGTATGGAATACCCCATGGGTACTTTACTGGTTGGGCCAGGTTTGGGTACTGTTTTTCATGAATGGATGCATACCTGGTATCAAATGATGCTGGGCACCAATGAAAGTTTATATGGTTGGATGGATGAAGGTTTTACCGACTGGGCCACTCAGTTAGTAACTGCTTATTACAGGGAAACAGTTACCAAAAAAAGACTTGCTAATAATCCGGCAGCAATTAAAAGAATAGATTCAATAGCTGCTATCTTACCCAAAAATCATTCGGGCTCCTATCAATCCTATTTTTCGCTTGTTAAAAGCGGTTATGAAGAACCCATGACAACCCATGCCGATCATTTCAATACTAACTTTGCCTATGGTATTGCCTCCTATTCAAAAGGTGCAGTGTTTATGGAACAACTTGGTTATATAGTTGGCGCCGGCACGCGCGACAAAATACTACTTGAATACTACCGCCAATGGCGATTCAAACATCCAAACGTAAATGACTTTTTGCGGGTTGCAGAAAAGGTTAGTGGAATGAAGCTCGATTGGTACAAAGAATACTGGATCAATGGCACTAAAACAATTGACTATGGCATCGACAGTCTATGGGAAGAAGGAACAAAAACAAAAATCCGGCTACGACGCATTGGTAAAATGCCTATGCCGATAGATGTGTTGATTGAATATAAAGATGGAACCAAAGAGCTTTGCTATATACCGCAATACCTGATGTTTGGTGAAAAACTACCAGAAGATCTTACCATTGCACGTACTACTTATGAAGCATGGAAATGGACACATGTGGAATATGTTTTCGAAATCAACCACAAACTGGCTGATCTCAAAATTATTGAAATAGATCCTTCCCAACGAATGGCAGATTTGGAACGAAGAAATAATAAATTGGAAGTGCCCTGGTAATCGCAAAAGATATATCATAAAGGTTGGTATTAAAATTATTCATCCCGAAACATTACAAAACTGTAAAGAACTTCTCGCAGCGCTGCTTAATCTTATTAACGAATACCTATACTTTAAATAGTATGATTCAACTGGAACCTTTTACTAAAAAAGATTTTGCATCCCTGATCGGCTGGATAGATTCTGAGGAGATGCTGGTTCAGTTTGCAGGGCCCCTGTTTCATTTTCCCTTAAGAGCTCCACAACTCGAAATCTATCTTTCAGAAAAAAAAAGGCTTGCTTACAAAGTAGTGGATCTTTCCACAAAAAAAAATATTGGGCATGCAGAAATTGCAATGCCGATAAAAGATAAAGCCATACTTTGCCGCATTCTTATAGGTAACCCTGCTCATAGAGGAAAGGGCATAGGATACCAGGTCGTAAAACAGTTACTAACTATTTGCTTCTCACAATTAGGTGTACCTGCGGTTGAACTTAATGTGTTTGACTGGAATATAGCTGCCATAAAATGTTATGAAAAGGCAGGTTTCCAGCTTAACGAAGGCAATTCTAAAAAAAGAATAATGAATGATAAAGTATGGACCGCATTAAATATGACGATAACTAAATTGCAATGGGAGGAAAAAGAGAAGAGACTTTCAAAAGACAAATAAAATCTCGCAAAGGCGCTACGACGCAAAGAATATATATTGAAGATCAGGCGTTGCGAGAAAAACATATTTAAAATACTTTTGACAGCCTCATTTAATTTTTAGTATCGAGGTAAACCGGACATGAAATAAAAAAAACCTGAAGTTTATTTATAAACCAATCATCGATTTGTTTTGTTCAACTTGAAATTATATCCTTATTTAATTCGCTACGCTATTGAATAAAATACTGCCATCAATGTACTTCGGATAAATTAGGATAGATGGCTGCAAAAGAAAAGAGGATTCACTAATTTTCTTCTATATTTACGCTTTATCAAAAATGAAACGTTGATCACCACACTTCTTTCACATCAATGGAAATCTTTTTGGCGAAGCCGAAGCGCGGGAAAAAGTTTAGCCGTACAAATATTCATGGGCTTTATAACGGTTTACTTATTGTTTTCTGCATTGGCCCTGGGCATTTTCCTGGAAAAATTTCTTACAGAAGTTTATCCCGGCAAGGAAGTTATCGATAGTTTTTGCGGATTAATTCTCTATTATTTTAGCTTCGATATTCTTGTTCGGTTTCTGATGCAGGAACTTCCCACCTTATCCATTCAACCCTACCTCATTCAAAATATACGTCGCAGGCAGCTAATAAGTTTTCTAAACATTCGTTCCCTTTTTAACCTATTTAACCTGGTTCCGATATTACTCTTTGTTCCATTTACACTTAAAGTAATAACACCTCAATATGGTGCTGCATCTGCAATAGGTTTTATCCTTACCATTTTAGGATTAACCATATTCAATCATTTTGTAATCCTTTTTTTAAAAAGAAAAAGCATCATTAACAGTTGGTGGCTGGTGGGCATCTTTATTGCTATTGTAACATTTATAGCGTGCGATTATTTTAACTTGTTTTCCTTAAGCAACGCTTCATCTTTTGTATTTATTAAAATGCTCCGGCTTCCATGGCTATCAATTATTGCAATTATTATGGCAATAGTAGCTTTTATAAATAATTACCAGTTTCTTTTACAAAACCTTTTTCTCGAAGATATTGTTGCAAAGGGCAAAAAAAGAGAAGGGGCAGACTATGCATTTCTGAATCGTTTTGGTACCATCGGTGAATTAATAGCGCTTGACATTAAATTGATTCTCCGGAATAAGCGCCCGCGTTCAATTGCAATGATGAGTATTATCTTTCTTTTTTATGGATTTATTTTTTATAAACCAGCATATATTCAGAAAGAATGGTTGGGTTTCTTATTGGTGGGGGCTGTTTTTTTAACAGGGTTATTTATCAGTAACTATGGTCAGTTTTTATTCGCCTGGCAAAGTTCTCATTTTGATGGAATGATGGCCGGCAATCTTAATATTAAAACTTATATTAAAAGTAAGTTCATGCTTTTTACGGCTGTTTGTACGGTAGTATTTTTGCTTACTTCGTTTTATGGTTTTATGAGTTGGAAAATTCTTATTATCCAACTGGCAGGTTTTTTATACAATATAGGTATCCATACTGTGATTGCGATTTATTTTGCTACCCGTAGTTATAAAGGAATTGATATCAGCAAAAAAAGTGCCTTTAATTTCCAGGGAGTTGGTGCTTCTCAATGGGTTTATTCCCTCTTCGTATTATTGATCCCGGCAGCCATCTACCTCCCTTTCGCATTATTGATTAATGCATGGGCCGGTATAATTGCCCTAAGCGTACTTGGATTGGCGAGTTTTCTATTACAGGATTGGTGGACCGAATTACTTACCAAAGAATTTATAAAACGTAAACACCGGATACTGGAAGGTTTCCGCGAAAAATAAGACTATGATTTCAATCAATAATATCGGTAAAGCCTATGCAGGTAAAGCAGTAGTGGATATTCCACACCTTCACGTTAATACCGGAGAAATAATTGGCCTGGTAGGTAATAACGGAGCCGGTAAAACGACATTGTTCCGCTTGTCATTGGATTTAATAAAAGCTGACCGTGGAGAAATATTATCTAAAGATCAAAATGTAGCTAGAACTGAAAATTGGAAAAAATATACAGCGGCTTATTTGGATGAAGGATTTCTTATTGATTATTTAACTCCCGAAGAATACTTTTACTTTACAGGAAAACTCAATAATCGCTCTAAAGCCGATGTTGATGAATTTTTAAAAACATTTGATGCTTTTTTTGATGGTTCCGTTATAAAAAGTGGAAAGTATATCCGCGAATTATCGAAAGGCAACCAGTTTAAAGTAGGAATAGCCGCCTGTTTATTACAAAATCCAGAGCTACTGGTTTTAGATGAACCTTTTGCAAACCTTGATCCTACCACGCAAATGCGCTTATTAAAAATGTTGCGCGAAATGCAGGCACAAAATCGGATGACTATTTTTATCAGTAGCCACGATCTCAATCATGTAACAGATATATCCTCGCGAATATTATTAATGGAGAAAGGAAAAATTATTAAAGACCTGAATACAACCGGAGATACATTGAAAGAATTGGAAGATTATTTTAAAGTTTAAGAATATTCTTTATGTCGCTGTCGAATCCTCTTACACCTTCTGATAAATGGTTAAGCACAGACGAACTTTTTAATAAACTCTATCCTCCATCTGTTCGGTTACTTGCAAACAATCATTGGACGCCCTTAGCGGTGGCAAGGGAGGTGGCGTTATTTCTCGGTGTTGAAAAAGGTTCTAAAATACTCGACATCGGGAGTGGTGTAGGAAAATTTTGTTTGCCAGCCGCAGTCTTAAAACCAGCGTGTTTTTTTTATGGAATAGAACAACGAAAAGATTTAATACAACATGCCGAAACGGCAAAATCAATCCTGAACGTTTCAAATGTACTATTCACTCATGGCAATTTCACCAATCTGAAATTTAAAGACTATCATCATTTTTATTTTTACAATTCATTTTATGAAAATCTTCCGGGTACACAAAAAATTGATCAGCAATTAACGTACACACCTGAACTATACAAATATTATTATTCAATGCTGTATCGTCAACTTGCTCCCCTGCCGTCGGGTACCCGTTTAGCAATTTATCATAGTCCGGAAGATGAAATGCCACCAGGTTTTTATGTGGTAAAATCGGATAAAGAAAATTTATTAAATTTTCTCATTAAAGAATGAGTTAGTTCGCTACTTTCATAAAATCGTCCATTATAATTCTTGTATAACTGGCAGCAAACCGATGGACGAAGCTTCATTTCGCTAAACAGGCCAGTACTACCCGATTGCTTACTACCAACAAATTCCCTACCTTTACATAGTCACTGAATTGTATGCTTGCCTATCAGAAAAAAATAATTCCTTCCTTCCCGTTTGCAATGCTATTGCTTCCGGTGAATTATTACATTCCTGAGTAATAAAATTTTCCCATTCAGTAGTAGTTTTTGTTAGCCCGTCTTTGTTGTTATTTAACCTTTGCCAGTTATGAAAAATATTAAACTCATTGAAGTTCCATCAGAAATAGGTGCGGGTACAAGAGGTGCCAGCTTAGGAATAGATACTATAAAAATTGCAGCACTCGATTTTATGAGCAATTTTTTTATTCATTTTCCTTCAGAAAAAATACCACACGAAAATAAACTGCTTTATGAACCAATAGAATCTCCTTATGCAAAACGCATTAAAGGAATTGCCACGATGTATGAAAGGGTTAGCAAGGCTGTATCCGATTCCATTAAAAATAATTTTTTTCCTGTAATTCTAAGTGGTGATCACAGTATTGCCGGAGCGACTATAACGGGAATCCGCATGGCAAAACCAAAAGGCCGCTTGGGAGTTATCTGGATTGACGCACATGCCGATTTGCATACTCCATATACAACACCTTCAGGAAATGTACATGGCATGCCGTTGGCAGCGGCCATTAATGAAGATAACGATGATTATGCGGTTCATGAACTTGACGATGACACGCGTAAATACTGGAACCTGCTGAAAACGATGGGGAAAATTTCTCCCAAAGTATTGCCGGAAGATATTGTTTTTATTTCCTTACGCGATTATGAAAAAGAAGAAAAGCACCTTATTGAAAAATATGGTATGAAAGTAATTAGTACCAATGAAGTTCGAAGAAAAGGGGCCGAAAATGTTGTAAGAAGTGTAATAAGATACCTTTCCGACTGCACCGATATTTATATAAGTTTTGATGTAGATAGTCTCGATTCATCTATCTCAAAAGGAACCGGTACCCCGGTAAGTAATGGCTTGCGCGAACGGGAAGCGGAGGATTTGATTAGTAAATTTATGCACAATAGAAAAATCTGCTGCTTTGAAATTGCTGAAGTAAATCCTACCCTGGATAAAGAGAATCTGATGAGTGAAATTGCATTCAATATTCTTCAAAGAAGTGTAAATGTACTGATGATGAATTGATGAAAGATTTGGAGGGATGCAACGAAAATCAATGTTGAAAGGTCATTCACTAAAAGAGTTATGAAAAGCATATTCACTATATTTTTGTGTTGGATACTTATGAGTTCATGCAGGAAAGATGCTGATGTGGAAATTTCAGGAACTGTTATCCTTGAGCAGGGTGCAACATCTGGTTATTATTTAGTAGAAATAGACGATGCCAGAAATAAGAATTACCCGTTTATTTGTTCAGGAGATGAGCCATACCCGGCAGCAGGCTTTTACAATTGCAAAAATTCCATTTATATAAAAAACTTGCCCGATACTTTGAGGACAAATGGAACCAAAATTATTTTTAGTAATTACAAAAACTTCAACCGCAACCTACTTTGGTCATCCACCTATGCACCTTATGACGTTGAAGTATATGATGCACGAAAAAAATAAGTAAAGAGCTAATGGCAGTTAGTTATCAGCAAACAGCAATTCCTTATTAAGCGTTTAGGAAAAAAAGTATTATTAGTTAGAATTAGCTGTACAACTAACTCTTAAACAATTGCATTCCAGTCATGGCCAGAACTTTTATTTCTTAAGAAAACATTTTCTTTAATCCTTCTATAAAGAAAAGGGGTTCATATCCCAATAAGGCTCTTGCTTTAGAAATATTAAAACCAGTTATTGGTGGTCGCTTTGCTGGCTGCGTGAATGTATCTGATGAAACTTTTGTAATTAAACGGTTAGGTAAATTAAAGAATGAAGCTGTTTGAACGGCTATTTCATAAGGGGTAAGAATATCTTTACCTGAGATATGAAAAATTCCGGTTGCTTTTTTTTGAATTACTAATACAATACCTGCTGCCAAATCTTCCACGTAGGTGGGTGTTCGAACCTGGTCACTTACCACTTTAATTTGCCTACCTTCTTCTAATTCCTTTTTGACCCAGGTAATTATATTACTCCTTGTACCCGAAATTGAATTCCCGTAAACTAAAGATGTTCGAATAACAGCCCAGGGTATACTTGTTTGTTGGATTAATTTTTCACTATGCAGCTTTGTTTGGCCGTAAAAACTTACTGGTTCAGCAATTGCTTCCTCATCATAGTTGCCTTCTATTCCATCAAAAACAAAATCTGTTGAAATATAAATAATATGATTACAAAAGGCTTTTGCAATCGTAAGTACATTTTTTGTTCCCTGAACATTTACTAACTGGCAATACTCTTGATTCAGTTCACATTCATCTACCTGTGTAATTGCAGCCGCATGTACTAAAACTGCAGGTTTTTCAATCATCAGGATATTTTGCAATGCTTTTTCATCTGTTATATCTGCTCCGTAATAACGATAGGATTTATACGCAGAAAAAGCAGTTCGATCAATTCCCCTACTTATGGCAACTACATTATATTGATTGTCTATTAATTTTTTTACAAGGTGTTGCCCAAGCAATCCGTTGGACCCAGTTAATGCAATCTTCATTCATCAAATGTAAAAGGTTCCCCCGGTATCATCAATTGGACTTAACAAGTGTTCGTTTATTATTATTTTGAAATCAAGTTCCGTAACCGCCCTGCTATGGAAATACTATTCTCCGAACAATCCCTTAATTTTGAGCCTCTTTCAAAAAAACAGGTAAAAATAGTAGCGATTATTGCTGTTTTCGCTAACAAACAGAACGTTTTATATTCATGGCTAGCAACGTAACAAAAATTGGAATACTAACTTCAGGGGGCGATGCCCCGGGTATGAATGCAGCTATTCGTGCGGTGGTTCGTACGGGCATTTATTATGGACTTGAAGTATTTGGTATTATGAGAGGTTATAGCGGAATGATGGAAGATGATATTGTGCCGATGCATTCGAGAAGTGTGGCCAACATCATTCAGCGTGGCGGAACAATTTTAAAAACGGCACGTTGTAAGGAATTTTTTGAACCGGAAGGTAGAAAAATTGCCTATAACCATTTGAAAAAACATGGCATCAATGGTTTAATAATTATTGGTGGCGACGGATCTTTCAGGGGCGCTGATATTTTTAGCCGCGAATTTGATATCCCCTGTATTGGAATACCTGGTACTATTGATAAAGATATTGCTGGTACTGATTTTACCATTGGTTTTGATACAGCCGTTAATACAGCCGTTGAAGCAATCGATAAAATCAGAGATACAGCGGACGCACATGACCGGCTTTTTATTATTGAAGTAATGGGCCGTGATGCCGGATATATTGCTCTTCACAGCGGTATTGCAACGGGTGCTGAAAATATACTGATTCCTGAACGCAAAACGGATATTGAAGAACTCATTGTATCCTTACTTGAAAAAGAAAAGAGAAAAAAATTAGTGAATCTTGTGGTCGTTGCTGAAGGAGAAGAATTTGGTGGCGCCAATGAAGTTGCGAAGGTACTAAAAGAGCGCTTACCCCAGGCCGATACAAGAGTTTGTATTCTGGGTCATATACAACGAGGTGGGTCTCCTACCTGCCTGGATCGCTTAATTGCAAGCCGTATGGGTTACCATGCAGTAGAATGTTTAATGGAAGGAAAAAATAATGTAATGGTGGGAATTGTGAATAATAAAATGTTTTATACTCCTCTGGAAAAAGCAGTGAAAGCAAAGCAAAAAATAAGTGATGACTGGCTAAAAATCGTAAAGATCTTAGCATCCTAACAAATCTAAACCTCGAAAAAAAATGGCAAGAGATCTAACAAAATATTTGCACGGCGAAATGAATAAAGAGGCCGGTATTGAACACAGTTCCCATCGTACAAAAATTGTTGCAACTGTTGGCCCCGCCTGTGATACTTTTGAAAAATTGCTTGAGCTTGTAAGAGCGGGCGTAAATATTTTCCGACTTAATTTTTCGCATGGGTCTCACGAAGATAAATCCACGATTATTGATTTTATCCGCCAGATCAATAAAACTGAACCTTACAATATTGCTATATTGGGTGATTTGCAGGGTCCAAAATTGCGTGTAGGTGAAATTGAAAACGGACAATTGTTAATTGAACCGGGAGAGATACTCACTTTTACTTCCAAAGAAAAAGTAATTGGAAATAAGGAGAAAATTTATGTTTCCTATCCCAACCTCCATGAAGATGTAAAAGTTGGAAATACCATAATGATTGATGATGGAAAACTGGAAGTTGTAGTTACCGAAATTACTGCCTCGGGTGATGTAAAAGTCAGAGTTACCTATGGTGGTATTCTTCTTCCTAAAAAAGGAGTGAATCTTCCCGATACGGAGATATCCCTGCCTTCACTAACCGAAAAAGATCTTGCAGACCTGGACTATATTATCGAAAAAGAGCTTGATTGGGTAGCACTTTCGTTTGTAAGAAAAGCGGAAGATATTGTAGACCTTAAAAGAAGGTTAGCGGAAAAAAAGAGCAAGAGTAAAGTGATCGCAAAAATTGAAATGCCTTCTGCGCTGGTTGATTTACGTAATATTATTGTTGAGTCGGATGGAGTAATGGTGGCACGCGGAGATTTGGGGGTTGAATTACCGGTTGAAAAAGTACCGATGGCCCAGCGGGAAATTATTCGCAAATGTATTCACCGTGCAAAGCCGGTAATTGTAGCTACCCAAATGATGGAGAGTATGATTGACCGGGTAAAACCAAACCGCAGCGAAATTACCGATGTTGCCAATGCAGTTTTAGAAGGTGCCGATGCGGTTATGCTTAGCGGTGAAACAGCTACTGGCAAACATCCTGCACTGGTAGTGGAAACTATGCTCAAAATTATTCGTGAGGTTGAAAAAACTGAATATAGATATGATCGGGAAGAGGACCTGGTACCGCAACCCCATTCCCCTTCTTTCTTAAGTGATGCCATTTGTTATAATGCATGCAAATTAGCCAACGATACCAACGCACAGGCACTGGTTGGGATGACGCAAAGCGGTTATACCGCTTTTATGCTGAGCAGTTATCGCCCCCGCTGCCCTTTATACATATTTACAAAAGAAAAAACGCTGGTAAATCAATTGAGTTTAAGCTGGGGTGTTCGGGCTTTTTTTTATAGTGAAGAAGAAAGCCTCGATGCAATCGTAAACGATCAGATTAAAATTTTAAAAGAAAGAGGCTTTGTACAATCTGGCGATGTGGTGGTGAATACTGGAAGTACACCTGTTCGACTTCACCTTCCAACAAATGTATTGAAGATTACTAAAGTTGAATAGCGTCAAATTATTTTCGTCAATATAAAATAGTTGAAAATAAATTTAGAACCTGTCTAAAATTCATATTTCTAATAATATAATTCGCAGATTAAAAAACCTCAACCAGGATAACTTATCCGTACTGCATCTGCGAATCTGCGGCTATACAAAAAAATATAAAATCATTTTTAGACAGCCTCTTGGGGTTGATCAGAATAATAAGAACCCAATTGATCATATTCATAAAATTCAAACCCTTCCTTCGGAAAAAAACTTTCAAAACATTCCATTTACTCGTGCGTCATAACCGGGCCACCATGCAATAACTATACTTTAATGCGTGGATTATTCCCTATTCGTTTGGTCCAAACCCGAAAACTACCAACAGGCTTTTCAATAGGAACGATCTGAACTTCGCCAGCACCAATGCCACTATCCCCATAGTTAAAAAAGTCCCTGACGGCAGAAAACGCCATTTTTTGTTGAACTTTTTCATCGCCGTTACATGCAACCAGCCCAACAACAATTAAAATAGAGATAACCGCCAGTTGCCTGTTTTTCAATAGTTTACTAAAAAATAATATCATAAACCAGTTCCTTTTCATTAATAAATATTTAGCGTTTTCTATTCAAAATTTCCTACTTTTATCCTAACTAACTATTGTGAGGAAATATTCCCCCAACATATTATATAACGCATCCGAAAACGGGTTGTTTTTTTTAATAAATCGTTTACGCCTATTATCTCACACAGGTTATCATAAAAAACAATTAGCAATAAAGGTTATTCATTTTTGGAAAGAACTTTTAATACTCAAAAGATCTTTTTCGGAACGTTCAAAAATAGATAAGTCTGCGAATAAAATCTTTTTTTACACGTATAAACTCAACTGCCCGAAAACTTATCAAACTAATATAGGCAATACATCTGAAAAAAAATTTCGTTTGTTATTTTGCACATGATAAGCAACGTTACTAATACACCGCATCGAATCCTTTAATTCCTTTTTACCTGTACTTCAAAATCCTATACTTATTAAACACAGATTTTTTTAAAAGCCAGACCGACTTATTGCTTTTTCAAAAAATCATTTATCGAAATAAATAATTCAGAATTAGTGCTTATTTAAACCAGTCTCAAATCAAACAAAAACTGTTATGACTAAATTTTTACTTCTGCTGTTGTCGGTAATGATAACTGTTCAGTTAATTGCTCAGGATCCTGTTGCAAGGTTTAAGGGGCCCCGTCCTCAGATCAATCTGGCGGCAGTTCCTGAAGCGGCTATCGAAAAAGGAAGAATCTCCATTAAGTTTAAAAGAAGCGTAGAGTCTGTGTTAAGAGCAGTTCCCGGAAAAGGTGCTGATGGTTTTATCCGCTTTAATATTTCTGCGGTAGACGCATTGAATATACAATACAAAGTGTCTGTATCTGCCCGTTCTTTTGAAACAGTGCTTACAAACAAAGAAAATTCAGTAAAGCATAAGCAATGGGGTTTTGACTTATGGTACCAACTGGAAGTACCACAAGATATCGATATTAAGAAAATGGTTGCGGCTTATGAAAAACTAAGTAACTATATTGAGATTGCCGAGCCACTTTATAAGATTGAGCGCTACAAAAACGTTACCGATTATAAGAAGTCTCCAACTCCTGTTTCCGGGAATTCTGTAAATTTTACACCTAATGATACCCGGTATAATGAGCAGTGGAACTATAACAATACCGGGCAGGCTGGCGGAACTGCTGGGAAGGATATTAAGTTACCACAGGCCTGGGACATAGAAACTGGTAAGCCCGGAACTATTGTTGCGGTTATAGATGGAGGTGCACAATTTGACCATCCGGATATTGCTGCAAATATGTGGCCCACGAACGGTTTTAATTTTGTAACCAATTCTACCGTTATTGATCCCGACGACCATGGTACCCATACAAGCGGTACTGTAGCGGCAGTTAGCAATAATAATATTGGAGTAAGCGGTGTTGCAGGGGGAAATGGTACACCCGGTTCGGGTGTAAAATTGATGACACTAGGGGTATTTGGTTCAGCAGGTGGAGCAGCTTCTAATTTTGGCGCCCCGTTTATTTGGGCAGCCGACAGAGGTGCGATGGTTGCGCAAAATAGTTGGGGATATACTTCTCCTAACGTATATGATCAAACTGTTTTGGATGGTATCGATTATTTTGTTGCGAATGGTGGCGGTGCAGTTTTGAAAGGCGGTATCGTCATATTTGCTGCTGGTAATTCTAACAGTGAAGCGAATTTTTATCCGGGCTATTACGATAAAGTATTAGCAGTAGCTGCTACGAACAATAAAGATGTTCGCTCCTACTATTCAAACTTCGGTTCATATGTTGATATTTCTGCGCCTGGTGGTGAACAGACTTTTGCAGATGATCCTAAAGGAGTATTAAGCACTATTGCAGGTGGTTTGTATGAAAATTTTCAGGGAACTTCGATGGCCTGCCCGCACGTTTCGGGTGTTGCAGCATTAATTGTTGCTAAGGCAGGAATAAAATTATCTAACGATGATGTAAAAGCGATATTATTAACTACTACAGACAATCACTACCCCGATAATATTGCACTTTATGCAGGAAAATTAGGAACGGGTCGTTTGAATGCTTTTAAAGCAATTCAAAAAGCCGAGGAAATTGCCAACGCCCCTACCGTTGATGCCGTAACAGGATATTCAGCAACCATAAGTTGTCCGAACACCTCATTGGTATGGACCAAGAATGGTGTAGGTAACGATGTAATGATTGCTTATAGTACAGATGGAATTTTTGGACTTCCTTCCGGTGCATATAATACAGGTGATGTAATTCCTAATGGTGGTGCGATAATTTATAAAGGTAATGGTACCAGTTTCTCACACCCGGTACCGAAGGATTCAGCCACGGTTACGTATAAAATTTGGTCGGTGAATGCTACCAACAATTATTCAGCAGGACTTATTAAAACGGTAAAAACGCCATTCAGCATTAGAACATTTAGCGGAACTTCTGCGGGTGCAAACATTCTTCTAACCTGGACAAAATCTTGTCCTAATAGTGATGTAATCGTAGCTAGCAATAATG
>JANNEK010000061.1:0-12502 GCA_031378605.1 Chitinophagaceae bacterium
ATCAGCATAAAAATCTTACAGTAGCTGTGCATCCAATATTATACGCCTATCTAACAAAGGGGCGCCTATTCAATTCCAGGCAATGGAAATGGAGATGGAAATTTGGGCAAAAAGTGCATGTAAAAGAAAATAGTAATTATCACCTTACGGAGTTCCATTTTTTCGATCAGCACGAGGATGAGATAAAATTGTAACGCGTATTTTTCATCTCAATAATGGGAATTTATAAATCTTCTCAAAATAAAAAAGGGCCTACAAAATAATTTGTAGGCCCTTTTTTATAAAATACTATTCTTAGTGTTTCTGTAAAATTAATTTCAAGAATCCCTGATCGCCAAAAGGCCCGGCATCAACATGTATCACCAGCGTAACGGTTCCTGTACAGGAAAATACATAACCAGTACTACCCGATAATGTTTTAGCATTATAAGAACCATAATTACCAAAAGTTATATTAGCAGGAATTGTTGCAGCACCCGTAGCAGGATCTAATGAAATTACTAAGGGGCTGACAATAGATCCATAGAGTGGGTTGGGCCAAACGGCACTAAGATCCAACTTATTTCCTGCAACATCTGTAAGAGTTACTAAATCGCCAGTATTCCAATCTGCCCAGTCATCAGTAATTACTTTATAAGTACCAGCCATCGGAGCAACATAAGGACAAACTACTACAGCTTGCCAGCTCATTGCCATTTTGTAATTAGAGATTCCCTGGAATGCGCTATTAGTATTGGCTGAACTAAATACACGTCCATCTTTCAAAATAAGTTCATTATAAAAAGTATAAGGAGATCCTGTTTTTAATGCAGCAGGAGCAATACCTAAACCTGTTGCTAATTCTATAGCAGTAACTTTTAATTGCAACTCCCCACCAACGTAGGCTACTTCTTTTACCGCCTTCCATTTGGTTTTATCAAAGTTGGCCAATCCTTCAGTAGCATAAACTTTTATTTTATCGATATCTGCTCCTAATTGCTGAACAGTGATGTCTGCTGATGTAGTTGAAAGGTTACCATAATCGAGTATAAGGTTTCCTTTTTTAACTAATGTAACATAAGCTCCTGAACTAAGGTTGGTGAAATCCGCTACATTCTTCTGCTTGGTACAGGCATACATAAGTATGGCAACAACAGATATAAATAGTACTTTAATTAATAGTTTGCGCATAATTGTTAGTTTATTATTTATTAAAACCTGGAGGGTTAGTATCCCAGAAAACATGCACATCCACTCCGCTTTTTTGAGCAGCATTCTGATTACGGTTTACGTGAACAGATGGATAGAACATTGAACTTGAAAAGTTACCGGGAGCTGAAATAATTGGCAATTGCATATTAGAAGGCTTACCCGTTCTGCGATAATTATTAAAGGCATCAACTCCATTTCCCCAGAGTGCTAAATAGTATTCCTTTACAATAATTTCCAACTTTGCATCATTGGTTGCAGCATTGTCATAGGCAGTAAGTACGTCGGTTACATACAAAGTCTGCCGTGCAGCACTTGGAACATAAGTAGGATTAGGTGTGACACCAATAGTTGCTGGAAATCCTATAACCTTTGCAATAGAAGCTGTAACTCCATTTTGCAAAAACGTACGGGCATTACCGGCAGTAGTTAGAATGAGCGCTGATTCGGCTTTAAGAAATTCTGTAAAAGAAGACTGCCAGATGGGCTGGATACCTGCACCCAAACCACCTCTGTTGAGCCCAACACTAACTCCTTGCCCTGCATCGAAATCGCCTCCGCATGGATAAATACCAACTGTGGTCCGTAATGGTCCTTCTGGTGGGATACCACTGTTATCACCGTGATCCCTACCCCAAAATCCAGATGTAATTAAACAAAAAGGCATACCGGGAGGATAATGTGTTGGAGGAGGAGCTACAGAACAAGATGAAGTAACCTGACTAACCTCAGCATAACTTGTACGCTGACGATAAAAATAATAACGTGTGCGGGGATCACTTTTATCAATTGCAGGATTATTACTAAAACTTGCCTTCTCTCTTACCATGGCCCACATAAAGTAAGTTCCCATATAATCTCCGGCACTTCCGGTAGCAGAATAATTACCATTATAGCGTGGATGCCTGCTATTCGGATTTGTTTGAGTAGTACCATATTTAAATTCAAAATCTTCTGCAGGTGTATCGATTAAATCATTGGCGGTAAGTAATGCATCAATTTTACTTTTAGCAGAAGCATCTACCAAACGGGTAGTAACATACGCTCTCAGTTTCAAGGTTTTTGCCAATGTGACCCACTTTGCGGCGCCGGCAGCATTTGCAGCCTTATAAAATAAATCAAATTGGCCAGGATAAGAAGCAGGTACTTTTGCCAGGTCGGCAATTGCCTCATCCAATAAAATGATTGCCTTCGCATATACATCCTTACCGGCTTCTACCGTTGGGTTTGTATTAGAAGCACCCTGGTTGGCATCGGTAAAAGGAATATTCCCAAACAAATCAACCATCGTCATTAACGTATAGGCTTTCATTATTTTGGTCATACCCACTACTACAAATTTCTTTTGCGTTTCAGCGATCGGAATTAGCACATTCGCATGTTTTAACACGGATGTATAAGCAGTACTCCACAAGCCATCAAAACTTGTTGGCGTGTAGGCATTTCCGTAAGTTGGCCCGTACATTACGATCTGGCGGGTTATCTGCATTCCGATATCTGATGCTCCATCAAATAGACTGGCGAACCCTAACTGAACAACGTTCAGGTATAGGTCTGAGTTAGCAGATAAAGGATCTGGCGTATTGGGGTTATTCAGATTGCTGTCGAATTTATCAGAAATCTTACTACATGCCCCTAAAATGGCTACGGCCAGTAAACTGATAATTATTTTTTTGAATTTCATATCAACTATTTTTTACTGTTCGATAATTTAGAATGTTACACGTAAGCTGGCACCAATTCTACGAGAAGTTGGTCCTGCTAAAGTTTCATAACCACGACCATTACTAACTCCCAAGCTATTAACTTCAGGATCAAAATTCACATGCTCAGGAAAATAAGGTGCGTTGTACCAAAGGTTCTGGCCTGAAATAGTTATAGACGCAGAGCCAAATGGTGTTTTTGATAAAACAGTTTGTGGCAATGAATAAGATAGAGAAGCTTCACGTAAACGCAATATTGTTGCATCATAGGTGATCAGATCTGCCATTCCAAAGAATCCGCTGAGGTTATTAAAATAAGCCTGGCTTGCACTGATTTGAATATCATTTGGAGTACCATCTGCTTTTACTCCTGGTAAAATAACCGGAAGCAAACGATCAAATTCTGTATCCTTTGTCAATCCGCGACCAATTAGGGTGCCGGGTGTATACGCTAACATATCTCCACCTTTAGTATAATCCCACTGCATGCGAAAAGAAAATCCTCTCCAGCTTAGTGTACTGATTCCAGTTAATTTATAATCCGGATTCGGATCACCGATGATACCTATTTCTGTACTAGAAATATAATCACCATTACTATTCACCAGGCGCTTGCCTGTTTTAGGATCTTTTTGTGTAGAAGTACCCTGAATAACACCTAATGGCTGGCCCTCAATTACAAATAAACCTTCATTTGAAAAACCTGCTATACCAATTTGTTTGATATCAGTAGGAAGGTCAAATACTTTATTTCTGTTTCTGGTAAAGTTTGCATCAAGTTGCCAGTTCCAGTCTTTGGTACGAACTACGGTATAACCTAAAGCAATTTCGATCCCTTTATTTCTTACAGAACCTGCATTAATTGAGGTTACATCAAAACCTGTAGCAGGATCCAAATCTCTGTCTAATATCTGATCATTAGAAACACGATTATAATAAGTGAAATCTACATTAAAACGGTTGTTCAGGAATTTTCCTTCCAAACCAACTTCCAATTCTTTCAGCAACTCCGGCTTAAGATTGGGGTTGGCCAATCTATTTCCAATAGTATTCACATTAAGTACTGTTCCAACACGATCCACAAAAACATTTGTACCAATGTTAAGCGTATTGCGGGTACTATAGGGTGATCCAAAATTTGCACTTGTAGCATAACCTGCTCTTAATTTCAGGTAATTAAGCAATTTGCTATTTTGTAATGCAGGAATAGCTGAAGTAGGAACAAAAGAAATACTCGTACTTGGATAGAAAATTGAACGGTTAGCTTTTTCGAGATTAGACGTCCAGCTATTTCTTCCACCCAATGTTAAGTATACATATTCTTTATACCCCAACGTACCCTGAGCAAAGAGACCAATAGACTGCGAGGTTGACTTAAAATCTAAACCTCCGCCACCTTCACTTGTATTCTGATGTGTAATAAAGTTATCATGGTCAAATAATCCATAAACTAATTGCTGGGTACTTCTTTGGCCGTTTTGGGTATAAATTCTCTCCTGAGAATTAAGGCCGGCATTTACGTTCAGATTAAGATCTGAAGTAATGTTCTTTAAATAATCTAACTGAATTGAATGGTCCCAGATCGTGTTAAAACCGTTTACGGTTCTATGAACACCCAATGTATAATCGGAACCACCAACAGTACCACCTTTATTCTGAGACAGGTAATTAAAATCACTATAATTATCATATCCTAACCGATAGCTTACGTTCAACCCTTTCAAAACTTCATACCGAAATTGAAGATTTCCAAAAATACGATTCACTTTTTGGCCAGTAAAACTGTTTGCAACTGTCCAATAAGGGTTTTGAATATCATTACCACCTCTATAATATATAGAAGAATGGTCGAGTGGGTTTTCCCAAGGCAGGTAGTTTGGCCCATCTGCAGGTGAGCCACTCAGGTTAATTGCAATTGGAGTATAAATTAAGTTTCCAAATACAGATGATACGGAAGGATTACTTCCGAAGCTGGTAGACGTAGGAGGAGCTTTAAAATCCGTAGAAGCATAATTGAATGTACCACTAATAGTAATATTGTTAGCAAGTTTCGCTGTTCCACCCATTCCAAATGTATTTTTATATACACTATTGCCTGGTGTAAAACCCTGATCATCCATATAACTATAATTTGCACTAAAGTTTACATTTTGTCCGGATGCGGCAACGTTAACCGAAGTAGTTTTAATTTGCCCTGTACGGAAAAAATTCTTTACTGAATTTCTGTAAGGCTTGTATTCATAAATCAGGTCATTGCTATTTCCTGCTATCTGCTGAAAATCTGGAAAAACTCCTTGCAGGGCAGCCCTGTCGTAAGGATGTGCAACTTTTACAGCAGGATCTGCAAACTTAGCTCCCCAGTTACTAAAGAATGCAAGACCTAAACTTTGATCGAAACCACCACCATAGGTGTATTGATAATCGGGAAGGTTAGATACATTGTTTAAGAATAAAGATTGGGTAACAGTTACTTCTGTTTTTTTGGCTATTTTACGATTAGCGCCATTTTTTGTTGTTACCACCACAACTCCATTACGGCCTAACTCACCATAAAGTGTAGTTGCGCTTAAGCCTTTCAGGATACTGATACTTTCTATATTGTTTGGATCCAAATCCAGAAAGCGGCTCGTAGTTGTATTTCCATATACAAAACTTGCCTGAGCATTGGTAGATGCATCGAATGGAACTCCATCTACAATAAATAAAGGTTGAGAACTTCCTGAGATAGTATTTACTCCGCGGATAATTATGTTTGTACCGCTACCAGATATACCACTGGTTGCTCCAATATCAACACCCGGAGCTTTACCATTCAGCAACCGAACTATGTCGCCATCCGGGCGAAGTTCCAATGATTTTTTATCAATGGTTGAAACTGCATAACCAAGTGCTTTTTTCTCACGACGAATACCCAAAGCAGTAACAACTACTTCGGTTAATTCTTGTTTCTTTTCAGAAAGTGTTATGGTCATTGGTGTACCAGGTGTAGCTTTCATTTCAAGAGAGCTATAACTAGCTCCGGAAATTACAAGGGTTGCACCATCTTTTACCTGGATACTGAATTTGCCACCTGCATCAGTTGTAGTACCGGTTTTGGTACCCTTAACCAAAACAGAAACACCTGGTAATGGTGCACCTGTTGCATCGGCAACTCGTCCGGTTACTTCGTTTGTTTGAGAGAATGCTGTGCCAAATAGCAACAACAATCCCGAAAGGAGAGTTACAATTTTTCTCATGTCTGTTAGTTTTGTTAAAAATGCTGTTAAAAATAGGAGAAATTAAATTAACGGCCAAGAAACAGGACAAAAGGCAAATTAATTTTGCTGCTTCATCATCAGAAAAATCGGTCTGCCTTAACAATTAACTTTTCGATGCGAATTCTTAATTCCGGTTCCGATTGTTATAAATCAACACGTATTGGATGAGTGTAACCAGGGATGCAACGGCTGCCACCACATAGGTTAAGGCAGCCCAATTCAAAGCATCTTTTGCTTTGGGTTGCTCCAGCCTTGTTGCTGTATTCGTTTTTTCGAGCCAATTAAGAGCCCGCCTGCTTGCATCAAATTCCACAGGCAGCGTAATTAAGGAAAATAAGGTTGTTAATCCAAATAAGATTATGCCTCCCAACAACAAAGGAGGAAAAGTGTTTATGAGCAATATACCTCCAAGCAATACCCATTGTATAATACCTGAACTAAACTGAACCACCGGAACAAGCCTGCTTCGGAGCATTAGCCATTGATATCCTTTAGCATGTTGTACAGCATGGCCGCATTCGTGAGCCGCAACCGCTGCAGAGGCTATAGAACGTCCATTAAATACATCCGGACTTAGGTTTACTGTTTTGGTGAGAGGATTGTAGTGATCACTTAGAAATCCATTTACAGAGGTTATTTGTACATCTGTAATTCCATTTTCGCGCAACATTTTTTCAGCTACTTCTTTACCACTTAATCCGCTCAACAGGGGTATACGACTGAATGTTGCAAATTTGCTTTTTAATACGCCAGAAACTAACATACTAATCAACAAAAATCCAATTGAAATTATCATTAGCGACGGTGTCATATGACTTAGTTTTTATACTTTATACCTATTATCAAATCAAAATCCAATTATTTTTAGTTCTATTTTACCTGTTTTTTTCTGCCATTTTTTGAAGGTAAGAGACATATTTTAAAACCATGAACACCAAATGCTGACAACTTAGCATTTTATCTAATTTAAGGCTGGTCGGGTAGAAGTAATCGTTTGTTTTTCAACTACTTAAAAAATATTTGCTTTTTTAGGGGCTTTATTCCTGCCACTAAAATTTATCAACAACATCTAAAATTAATTTTGTTATCTGGCGCCAATTTGTAATTTAGTGGCAGAATTTAATGGGTTAGTAAGTAAAGGGTCTGCAGTAATGCCGGCCCTTTTACTTTTTTAGATAGAACCGAAATAAAAAAATCTAATTCCATCATCACTTTTTTATAGTTCTTCAAAACATTTTTTTTATTTTTTATTTTTCGTATTCGATGTTTTTCTTTCTTTTCATTGATTTATTGTTTGCACTTTTGAAAAAATAATTGCACCTGCAAATTTATATTGGTTGAATCTTTTTATTCAAACAATAGGCAACCATATGTTGAATCAATCTATACTATTACATCCTATCTTTAACGAATGAGCAAAACAAAAACAGCTTTTTTCTGTACTAGTTGTGGATATGAAAGTGCTAAATGGGTTGGAAAATGTACTTCTTGTAATAGCTGGAATACTTTTACAGAAGAAGTAATTCAAAAAGGAGCTATTAAAAATGAAAATAGCTGGAAAGGATATAATGATAATAACCGCAGTTCAAAAACAATTTCGTTAAGTGAAATAAAAAGTACGGAACATAAAAGAATTGTTACACTGGATGGTGAATTGAACAGGGTTTTAGGAGGAGGTATCGTTCAGGGAAGTATAATTTTGGTTGCCGGAGAACCTGGTATTGGTAAATCAACTTTGTTTTTGCAAAATGGATTATTACTAAATAATTATACGACTCTTTATATAAGCGGAGAAGAAAGTGAACAGCAGATAAAAATGCGAGCCGACCGTTTAAATATTGCCAATGAAAATTTTTATTTACTTACTGAAACGTCAACACAAATAATTTTCCAGGAAATAAAAAAACTAAAACCAGATCTTGTAATTGTTGATTCGATACAAACACTTCAGTCGCCCTATATCGATTCCTCTCCCGGAAGTATTTCTCAAATAAGAGAATCGGCAGCAGAACTCCAACGATTCGCAAAAGAAACGAATACTCCCGTTTTTTTAATTGGGCATATTACCAAAGATGGAAGTATTGCGGGTCCAAAAATTCTTGAACACATGGTAGATACTGTATTGCAGTTTGAAGGAGATCGAAATTATGCTTATCGTATTTTACGGACTTTAAAAAATCGTTTTGGAAGTACTGCTGAATTGGGTATCTACGAAATGACTGCTACGGGTATGCGCTGTGTTACTAACCCAAGCGAAATACTGATCACACAAAAAGAAGAGCAACTAAGCGGCATTGCCATTGCTGCTACAATAGAAGGAATGCGGCCCCTGCTCATAGAAGTTCAGGCGTTAGTTACACAATCGGTATATGGAAATCCACAACGAACTGTTTCTGGCTTCGATTTGAGGAGGCTGCAATTATTACTGGCAGTTCTGGAAAAAAGAGGAGGTTTTCACTTTGGAGTTAAAGATGTGTTTTTGAATATTGCAGGCGGATTGAAAGTTGAGGACCCTTCTATTGATCTTGCCGTGTTATGTGCATTGTTAAGTTCCTACGAAGATGTACCTCTGGCACATACAATTTGTTATGCAGGAGAAGTTGGATTAAGCGGTGAAATAAGAGCGGTAAACCGCATCGAGCAGCGAATCGCCGAAGCAGAAAAGTTAGGCTTTGAAAAAATTATTGTATCAAAATACAACCAAAAAGGATTGACCAGTCAAAAACTAAATATAGAAATCATAACCATGGGAAGAGTAGAAGAATTGTATCAATACCTCTTCTAGCATGACGACTGCACTAAAGAATATCACGGATAGCCTTAGTCATCTTTTTTTTCCGCATCTCTGTGTCGGTTGTGGAAATGATATTATTGACAAGGAACAAATACTTTGTCTTTATTGCAATAACAGGTTACCGACGACCAATTTTCATATGCATGGAAACAACCCGGTAGAAAAAATTTTTTGGGGAAGAATACCCATTGTTGCTGCGGCCAGTTATTTATATTTTACAAAAAATTCTTTGTTGCAAAATTTGTTACATCAATTAAAATATAATGGCAATAAAGAAATCGGGTATTTTTTAGGAGGGCAAATGGGAAAGACCTTTATACAATCGAATCGGTTTAGCTCCATAGATGCTTTAATTGCACTCCCATTATTTCCATCACGTGAACGAAAAAGAGGATATAACCAGGCAGCCATTTTATGTGAAGGATTTTCTGAAGCTACCGGCATACCATTTTTACCCAATGTAGTGATACGAACAAAAGCTACCGAAACTCAAACTCATAAAAACCGGATTGAACGATGGCAAAATATGGAAGGCCGATTTGAATTGAAAGAGGAAAATTCCATCCGCAACAAACGATTATTATTGATAGACGATGTTACTACTACAGGAGCGACCCTTGAAGCCTGTGGACACGAATTACTAAAAGCAGAGAATAGCAAACTAAATATTGCTACGCTTGCCTATACTTCTATTTAGCTAACAATTAAAATACGACCCATACGTTTTCATATGATCTTAACTGTTTATTTTTGAACCGGATGAAACCATTTGTTATTTCAATATTGCTTTTGATTCTCGTGATTGCTTCCTGTAAAAAAGAATCCTTTATTACAGGGTCAGATGCAAAACTCAGCACGTCCGCCGACTCCCTGCATTTTGATACCGTTTTTACCAGCACCGGATCTGTTACTCATTTTTTTCGCATTTACAATAACAATAATCAGAAACTACGCCTATCAAGTGTAAAATTAAATGGAGGTTCTTCCTCTAATTTTAAAATGAATGTAGATGGTATTACTTCCAGCGAAGTAAATAATGTTGAAGTAGAAGCCAATGACAGTGTGTATGTTTTTGTGACTGTAAAAATTAATCCAACAATCGCTGATCTTCCTTTTGTAATTCAAGACAGTATAACTATTCAGTATAATGGAAATAAACAATTAGTACAATTAGAAGCATGGGGGCAAAATGCTAATTTTTTCCGCTCGAGAAGAATAACAACTAACGAAACATGGACCAATGCTAAACCTTATGTATTAGTAGGGGGATTACAGGTAGACACCAACGTTACCCTTACTATAGAAAAAGGAACCAGGGTATACCTTCATGCCGATGCCCCATTTTTGGTGGATGGTACCTTAAAAATTACCGGTGAAAAATATGATAGTACAAGAGTTATTTTTTCGGGTGATCGCCTCGATGAACCTTATCGCGATTATCCGGCCGGCTGGCCCGGTATTTATTTTCGGGGAGAAAGCAAGGATAATATATTAAGCTATGCAATCATCAAAAATTCATTCCAGGGAATAGTTATTGAAAAACCATCATTGAATGCAAATCCAAAAATTATTCTTAATGAATGCATCATCGATAATTGTTTTGATGCAGGTATTTTAGGAATACGCTCTTCCATAAAAGCACAAAATTGTTTGATCAGTAATTGTGGTAAAAATATTATTCTCGCATATGGAGGCAATTACGACTTTACCCATTGCACCAGTACTGCGTTCTCCAATTCATTTTTATTACATAAAGAACCTGTATTATTAGTTACTGATTTTATTAAACAAAACAATAGCCTTTTCACATCCAATCTAAATGCAAGCTTTCGCAATTGTATTTTTTGGGGAGATAACGGCACCGTAGAAGATGAAGTAATTACCAGCAAGCAAGGCAATGGCAGTTTTACTGCGACTTTCCAAAACTGCCTTTGGAAAGTAAAAAATAACCCGGCCAATAGCATTTCTTCCAATATGGTTACCAATCAAAATCCACTATTTGATACAGTAAATACACAACGAAGAATTTATAATTTCAGATTGAAAGAGGTTTCACCAGCCCTTAATAAAGGAATAGTTACAGGAATTGCCAGTGACCTTGATGGAAAACAACGCAATATAGGTTTGCCCGACCTGGGTTGCTACGAAAAACAATAAGTCTTGCTAATTCTATCTAATAAAAAAATATTTCTCTTCCCGATTCTACTATTCTTCTGGTATTTACCTTTTTCTGCACCATCTTTGCAGTAGTATTGTTTTATTCAACTATAAAAACAAATTAATATGTTACGTGTTGCCTTGATTGCTGCATTCCTTGTTGGTGTTTCCTCTATTTATGATTTTAAAGTGCCGGGCCTTGAAGGAGGAGAAATTGATTTTTCCAAGTTCAAAGGAAAGAAGATAATGATTGTAAATACGGCTTCTCAATGTGGCAATACGCCTCAATATGCCGAATTAGAAAAATTATATGAAGCTTATAAAGACAAGCTTGTGATTATTGGTTTCCCGGCAAATAATTTTGGACAACAGGAACCTGGAAGCAATGGAGAGATTGCAGAGTTCTGCAAAAAAAATTATGGTGTAAAATTTTTGATGGCAGAAAAAGTTTCGGTGAAGGGAGAAGATATTCATCCATTGTTTAAATACTTAACGGATGAAGCAAAAAAGATAGGTATTGAAGATCCTGTCAAATGGAATTTTACTAAATTTCTATTGGATGAAAATGGAAAATTAATAACTGTTATACTTCACAAAACAAAGCCCATGAGTGAAGAGGTTATTAAATATCTAAAATAATTTTTTCGACAATCTACCGTTAAAAATAAATCTTGCAGCGGTAAGTTGGTATAAAGTGAAGTAATGAATCAATTATTTCTTCTTTACTAACTTGCCGTTTTTTTATTTCCTTAACGCTACTTATTCAGTACGGCCATTTGATTGTATGATTGATGGTAATTTTTGGAAGAACAATCTTGTGCTTATCGAAGAAAATCATCCAACAATCGAAGAAATATAAAAGGTTATCGAAATAATTTAGAGGTGCGCCATTTCCGATGCATCTTTACATCATCAAATCCGATAGTACGAAAGACCAATTCAAGAGATCCTAAAAAACCAACCAATCCTTAGAAAAGACCCTTTTTAATCCAGGTCCTAAACCAACCCAATTCCTTAGAAAAGACCCTTTTTGATCCTGATCCTGAAAACCGAGAAAACAGTTCGACAAACCATTTGATCCGATCCTTTAAAACCAAGTTGTACGTCCGAAAATTATTAAGCCATCTTGTTGAGATGGTTTTTTTTATTTTTTGAGGACAAAGCCAAAACCAAGTGATCTGACAAAATTGGGTTTAAACAGTTTGTTGAACGGAAATACGTAAAGAGCAGAAAAATTGATAACGTATTTTTCCTTCCTAGGAAGAATCTCAAAACCAAATCCAGCCATAAAATTCGTACTAAATAAATTTCTCTGAATACTTTCAGAAATTTTTTCAATAGTATAATTGCCTGCTTGTAAGCCAGATTCTACATAAATAAAATTGAGTTTCCTAAACGGATAA
>JANNEK010000072.1:0-29197 GCA_031378605.1 Chitinophagaceae bacterium
TAAAAAAGGAGCATGCCAGGAAAAAGCATTGGAAAGATATAAGGCAAATGGAACTCCAAGTGTGGATGCAACAGCAAAGGCAGACATGATTGCGCCCATTGCCCTCGCTCTTCGTTCGTATCCAAAAAGATCGGATACCATCGACAATACCTGGGCTCCAATTAATCCGCCAAATAAACCGGCAACGATCCGCGAAGTAAATAACAAATAATATGTAGGTGCAAAACCGCAGGCAATAGTTCCTAATAGAAATCCGGAATAACCAAATAACAATATTTTTTTGCGATCGTACTGGTCTACAATAAACGCAGCACTAAACCCAGAAACCGCAGCACTTATAGAATAAGCAGCTACCAGCCAGGTAAATTGCCTGGTATCAATTTTAAAATAAGGCATCAGGTAATTTCCTAAGGGCATCATAATCATGAAATCCAGGATATGCGTAAAATTTAGTGCGGCAAGTATCAGCAGAATCACTCGTTCTTTCCAATTCATAGTACTAAGGTTATTAAAATCATTCGTTGTTTCCTTTTGTGGCAGCAATGCTACACTATTAGAATCATACGTATCCAATAACTTTTACAATAATTGTAAAAATTATCAATCAATACATTTAATCAGTTGAAAAAATGCTTAAAATGAGAAACAAAAAATTCAACTAAAAAATTAAAATTCGTTAATTCAATGCAGAAGAAAAATTAAGTTTTATAATAGTACAAAAAAAGACTACGATAGTTTCAACGCACTATCGTAGTCTTTTGTCTATTGGTTTTTGGCTATTGGCTGCCTGCTATTGTCTTCCGGCTTCTGGCTTTCGGCTTCTGGCTTTCGGCTACCTGCTATTGCCTTTCGGCTACTTACTCACAACCCTGATTACACCTGCCCCATGGTATGAATGATACTCTCCATTGTACATCGCATCTGCACTTACCGGGCCCATTCGATAAACCCCGGGTGATACAGCACGAACAGCATAATAATAAATTTGCTCTTTATAGTTCAAGTCCACAAACAGGTTAATTCGATCATCACGTACATCCATAGCTGTTGGATAAGACGCATTTTTTATCCAGTCCATACCAGGTATTTCTTTGGTACGGGGGTTTTCAATTTCAAAACCCGCTGGCAACAAATCAGTAATTACGATATTCTCGACGCCGTTGCTAAATAAATTTTCCAATGAGAGTTGAACAATTACCAACTCGTTTTGCTTGAAGTTATTACCCGAAATTAATTTTCCGGTTCTATCAAAGAATTTTTTACGAACACGTATATATTTATCTTCTTCCTTATAATCCCCGGTAGCGCTGATTCCTTCGCTTTGCCAGAAATAATAAAGACGACCCTGGCCCTTAGTTTGAATTTCAATATTTGTACCGCCTAATTGTTTAGCTGAAAGCTTAATTGATTTATCGGCCGTATTGCCAACAATTTTGCCATTTACTTTTACTTCAGCAGTAACAGTTGCTTTATTGGCTGCCTTTGCAATTTTACCAAGTGCTAAAAAGCTAAACGCACATTCCTGTGTACTGTACCAATACCGTTGGTTTAATTTATCGGCCAAATGCTTTGCCATAATTCCTATTTGCGCATTATTAGGATCAGCATCAATTAAAGCATTCAAGGCAACAGATTCATCACGAATTTCACTATACAAACTGCCACCTGTTTGTGTTATGGATACTTCTCCGCTAAAGGAAGGAGGTAGTATTTCTTTAAAGCGTTGCTTATCGCCAGCAATTGCATAGGATACACTCAATAAATATTTACTGTCTAAACTAAGTAACTGTGGGTTTGCTTTATAATAATTCATAACGGGCACGTTTGGTTTACCTGCTAATGCTAAAACATATAAGCTGTAGGCTACTTCTTTGGGTGCAATCTTTTTTTGTTCTTTTTGATTGTAATAATAAAGAATGGTTTCACGGTTCTTTAATTTAGTATTGATGTAATTGATTAGAACATTCATCAAACTATTATCCACCTCAAAACCCGCCTTTTGTGCTTCCAGTAAAAAGTGTGCCGCATATACAGAGGCCCACCAATGTTCAGTTCCTTCACCATCCCATAAGGTTATACCACCATTAAACAATTGACGCAACTTAATTTTACGGATAGCTTCGGTAATATTATAATTAGCAGGAGAAGCAGCAGTTTTTCCGCCGCTCATCTGTTCTGCTATATCATCAAAATAGAGTTGGGGAAAGGCAACAGAAATTGTTTGTTCGGTACAACCATAAGGATATTGAATGAGATAGCGTAATTGCCTGCCCAATTCAAGCGCCGGACTTTTACTAAGCACCAATTTATAATCTGTACTTCCAGCAATAAAATTAGCTGTATTAATTGCTATTTTTTGTGAACCGCCACCATTAATCACCCCATTACCCGTTTCTATTTGAAGCGGTGAAGCCGGGCGAATACTGATCTCCGTTTCTTCTGTAAATTTTTCTCCCATACTACTCACTTCCACTGTAATTTTTCCAACATTAATAGTAGGAGAAGCAACTACCTGGAAGGTTGCCCTGTTCTCGCTATTTGCATTTATTGAAACCGTTTGTGTATTATTACCAACCACCTGTACCGGACCCGTTACAGAAATTTTAGCAGTTGCTGATGTAGACTTACTCGTTGTATTCGTAATAGTAACCGGAACAGTGATCGTATCTTTTGGACTTAAAAATCTTGGAAGAGAAGCACTCAGCACAATAGGATCGGCTACCGTTATTGCAGACTCGCTGCTGCCAAAGCTTTCATCTTTATATGCTACCGACATTAATCTTATTTCACCACTGAATTGAGGAATATCAAATTCAAAGTTTGCTTCACCACTTCCATTGGCTTTTTGAATACCACTCCAGTAAGAAACAATTTTAATTCTTTTCGCAGGCATAGGGTTACTGCGTTTATTAGCCTCGAGGTCTCCATCACCACCGGTACTGCTTAAACGAGCACGTAATTCGGGAAATAATAATGGATACATATCATAACCATTTACTCCAAGCGCTTTTTGCGCATAGAAATAATCGTACGGGTTGGGGGTACTGAAACCGCTTACCTGCAACACACCATTATCGACTGCCGCCAAGGTTACAAAACTACCTGGGGTAGCCTTTACTGTTATTTTTTGATGCGACTGCGACCGAACCGATTTTGACGCGACTATCGCTACTTCCATCTTCCTTCCCTTTTCTTCCACTTTTACGTTTTGAAATCCGTGTGCCACGGTTAATGGGATATCGCTTATATCGTGTGGCTTAATTAATGTTGCGGTGATATAGGCATTGGGTAAATGTTCGGCTGTTAATTTGAGATCAACCGATGCGCTGCGCTTTTCTACATTTACATACTGATAACTTACCAGTTTATCCGTTTCCATCGTAATAAGCATTCGGCCACTGAAAGGAGTTTTAAACAGAGCTTTGACTGTTTCGCCGGTATTGTACAACGACTTATCTAAACTGATATCAATATTTCCTTCTGTATTTACTTCGAAGGAAGTATTATCGCTTCCTCCCCAAAACCCATAGCTATAAAATGTAGAACTAATATAACTGGATGCACCGGGAATCGATACCCGAACTTCATAATTTCCCGGAGAGCGTGGCACATAAGTATAAGCAGCATTTTCCCCTGCAATCGCCATTGTTTGTTCAGCTACGATTCGGTCTTCTTTCTGAGATTCATACCGAAAATAATCACCGTTTTTTGTAAGAACGGTTTTGTATTCGTGTTTGATTACTTTAATTGCTGCATTCCCGCTTATCAACTTTTCATTTTTATCCACAGCAATTAATGGAAACCGAATAGGCTGGTTCAAGGGTTGGTACCAATAACCATCATTGGCAATACCAAAGAATATATCCTGTGTAAATATATTGGTACTTGCTGTTTTACTTACGGGTCTGCCAGTCTCATCAAACACGGTAGCATAAAAATTAGCCTGTAATAATCCAGTGTTCTTAAAACTTACCGGCACTGAATAAGATTTAGTACTATTTCCATTTTCATCGGTGGTTCCCTCAGCCACAACTTTCTCAAAACTTATGGCAGCATTCTCAACTCCAAAATCATATTTGCTATATTTCTGTGGATTAAAACCTTTTTGTTTTACCTGTACCTCGTATTCATAATTTCGATTAGCGGCTGGCGGGCCAAAAAAATTAACTGCATTAATGGTGAGTGTGGTGGATTGCCCGGGTAAAAGAAAGTCTTTATCCAGCTTTGCATTTACTTTAATTCTATCCGGCACAAATTCTTCAATACTAAAATTGGTACTTCCTAACAGTATATCATTTGATGTATACACTTCCAATGAATAAGAACCTGTAATAGCCGATGTAGAAATATCAACATCCCCTTCAAGAGATCCCTGAGCGTTTAATGTTTTACGGAATGATTTTAGTTCCTTACCGTTGGGTTGCAGGAATTTCATTTTCACAGGTAATTCACCGGGAGATTTCCATTGCTGATCGCGAAGTATTACAGAGAAATTAATTTTTTCGCCCGGCCGGTAAATATCTCTTTCGGCATAAATAAATGCATCTAAGCCGGTGCTATTGGTTTGCCGGCCACCCGTTTCAAACCTTGATGTATTAACTCTTGTAGTATTAAAAGGGAGATAATTAAAATCTTCAGCAGTTTTTGCAATAATCATAGCAGGACGAAAACCTGAAAACTCTTTTCGTGCATAAATAATTTCAGCAACTCCATCGGCGTTGGTGGTAGCATTTCCCAATACCTGATTATTTACACCGTAGGCAATTACGTTAACGCCGTTCACTGCCTGTGCTGATTTAATAGAATTCGCAAATACAATCATTTTATCTTTTCCTTCTTTTGCAATGAGTCCAATGTCACTCATAGATATAAAACGACTGTCGGCTACCCAATAATCCTGCATCGATCGGATCTTAATATGATAAATGCCTTTGAATTCCGCGAGTTTATCTTCCGGATTAAATTTAAACAACCGGCTATTTCCATACTTAGGCAGTGAGCGGGTATCAATTTCTTTTTCAAAAACTACATCGCCCAGTTCCAATTCAGCACCACTAGCTCCATAATAGTATTCATCTTCATTCTGATCATCGGCGGGATTAAAACCATAACGTTGTGCTGCAAGCAAATTGCTTTCATAAATTTTAGAAATGATCACTTTTATTTTTGGCATATTGGTAATACGTACTTCTAAGTTTTGGTTACCCTTTGACGACAAATAAATTCCCTTGCTGTTTACAAAACGAATAGCGGGTTCTAATTCGCCAAAGGCAATATTGTTATCGTACTGATCCTGAAGCGTACCACCGATACGACCACGCATTCCTTTGGTGAGTGAAAAAAGATAACTCTTATCGGCATTAAAATCGTTGCTGCTGATGGAAAACCCATCATCTGTTCTTTCTGTAGTAAATTTTACCGCAGGAGAAAACTTAATATAGGAACTGATATTTTCCAATACTACCTGTTGGCTCGTTCTTACATATACAGTACCACCGCTACCATCGTGTTCTGCATTGACATCGTTGATTGCTAAATTATAGGGAGAAGGAATATTGATACTACTTTCGATGGATTCTTTTGTACCATTAACGCCACCTTCGGGAACCATTCCCTTTGCAAGTACAATGGACGCTTTCAGATCTTTATCTTCCATTTTCAACCCGGTTAGCAAAAGCGATATTTTATTACTGGCAGATAATGTTTGCAGCGAATAATTAATTTCTTTATCGTTCGCCCGAAGTTTAATTTTTTCATGAAGAGACGCAGGATTTACCGGATAGTTAAAGTATAAATCTACCTGAGGAGCAGCAGAACTTGTACGCTCATCGGGTGCAATCCAGGTAATATTGGTATTATCTAACTTAAGATCGGCAGTTGAAAAACTGATTTTATCGGCATTGGCTACTTTATCAAATTTGCTGTATTGAAAAAGATCTTTTCCAAAGCTGGCTTTAAAGGTTGTGGCTGGTGGCAAGGGTTGAGAGGGTGAAAAAACAAGCTCATCCGGATGTTCCCACCGAAAGCGGCCGGGTATTTTTGGTTCGAAAGAAACATATCCGGCAGAATCCCATTGATTAAGCAACGAATCTTTTACAAGTGCCTTATTAAAACGAAATATTAGATTCCCGAGCTGCTGAACTTCGCCTTTGGCATTGGTATAGTCGAGATTAACAGCATTACGATTACAAGAAGTTACAAAAACAACAACCACCAGGGTTGTTAGCGAAAACAATTGATTACGCATAGAAGATTATAGTTGAAAGGTTAGTTGGCAGTGAAATACCATGTTAAAGTACGAAAAGGAAATAAATTAAGGAGAACGGTTTCTTATTGTTTATAAAGAAATCCGGAATTGGTGAAGGAGAGCTAAGGGGGCAGACTCGATGAGCCCATACAATAAATAAAGATTAGAAATGAAAGATACATAACGTGAAGACAGGTTCGCAAATTATTTTAGGTAAGTATTTGTTAATTGAATAAAGGAGCCAAACGCAACTCTCCTAACTTCGGTAAATATTTCGTGAACAAAAATTGTTTTCTAAAATGAAAGCTGATCTTTTTTATCGTGATTGTTCGATTTATCCGATAGTATCGTTTAAGGAGAATTCTCTTGCGAACCTGAATTTATTTTTTTCTGCTTTAAATACTTTTATTGTATGAATCGGATTGTACGATTCACCCTAAAATGGTTAAAACGCAGCGGCATAGCTGTTCTCCTGTTATTGGTAATACTTGTTATACTAAATCTGCTGTTCCCTTTACGCGATACCGTTGAGTACTCTACCATTGTTACTGATAAGAAGGGTGAGGTAGTGCATGCCTATTTAACCAGTGATGAAAAATGGCGCATGAAAACCACGCTGGAAGAGATATCGCCTCTCTTACGAAAAACGATTATTGAAAAAGAGGATAAATATTTCTATTATCATCCTGGTTTCAATTTATTGGCTATTGGAAGAGCGATGACTAAAAACATATTTCGGTTAAAGCGAACATCTGGAGCAAGTACTATTACCATGCAGGTAGCACGGGCGCTGGAACCGAAACGACGAACCTATTTTAATAAAATAATTGAAGTGTTTAGGGCAATTCAACTAGAATGGAAATATTCAAAAGAAGAAATTCTGCAACTTTACCTAAACCTTGTTCCTTATGGCAGTAATATTGAAGGAGTAAAATCAGCCTCTATTCTTTATTTTAAGAAGAACCCAGATCATTTATCATTGGCAGAAATAACAGCTTTATCCATCATTCCAAACCGCCCTTCTTCCCTGGTAATGGGAAAAAATAATGACCTGATCATTAAAGAAAGAAATAAATGGTTATTAAAATTTGCTTCGGATAAAATTTTTACTGAAAAAGATATACAGGATGCGCTGAGTGAACCTTTAACGGCATCGAGGGGAATTGTACCCAAGTTAATTCCACACCTTGCATATAAATTAAAGAAACAAGGTGGAGCGATTATTCACACCACTATTGAACTAAACACCCAATTAAAAGTTGAAAAACTAACAGAGGATTACGTAAGGGCATTAAAACTTAAAAACATACGCAACGCAGCGGTAATAATTGTCGATAATAAAACACACGAAGTAATTACGTATATAGGATCTGGAAATTTTTATGATACAACCGATGCGGGCCAGGTAAATGGTGCAGCCGCGGTTCGTCAGCCAGGCAGTACGCTAAAACCATTGTTGTATGCAATGTGTATTGATGAAGGACTTATAACTCCGAAAGCCATCATTAACGATGTAGCTGTAAGTTATGAGGGGTATGCTCCGGAAAATTACGATAAGCAATTCAATGGATATGTAACGATGGAATATGCATTAGAGCATTCATTGAATATTCCGGCGGTTAAAAGTCTTCGAATGCTGGGAAAAAATAAATTGGTACAAAAGTTAGCCACCTGTAATTTTCAACAAATCAAAAAAGACCAGTCCAAATTAGGTTTATCAATGATATTGGGAGGTTGCGGTGCCAGCCTGGAAGAATTAACGGGCTTGTATAGTGCTTTTGCTAATGAAGGAGTGTATGTAAAGCCACAGACTGAATCAATCATTCAAGGAAAAAACAAGTTACCAAATCAAAAAGATACACTTAAATATGGCATGCCCATTCTAAGTACTGCTGCCACTTTTATGATCAATGAAATATTATCAAAAGTTAACCGGCCTGATTTTCCGATTAACTGGCAAAGTACCGAGCGTATGCCAAAAATTGCCTGGAAAACAGGAACATCTTATGGAAGACGGGATGCCTGGAGTATTGGCTATAATAAAAATTATACGGTGGGTGTTTGGATCGGTAATTTTTCTGGTGTTGGTATTGCAGCGTTAGGTGGTGCCACGGTGGCTACCCCTTTACTATTCAAAATTTTCAATAGCATTGACTACGATAGTGATGAAGAATGGTTTCGCCAACCCGCCGACTGTACTATCAGGCAGGTATGTTCGGAAACAGGGATGTTACCAGCAGGGTTTTGTATAAATTTATCTACAGATTATTTTATTCCGCTCGTTTCTGCAGCAAAAAAATGCGACAATATGGAAGAAATTTTTTTATCGGCCGATGAAAAAATTTCTTATTGCAGATTTTGTGTGCCGGAGGCTGGCTATAAGAAAAAACTTTTTAAAAAGGTTTCGCCCGATATGCAACATTATTATGATGAACATCGGGTTGCTTATTCTAAGATTCCTGTTCATAACCCTTTTTGCGAAAAAGTTTTTAAAGAAGGTGCGCCTATTATTATTTCACCCCGAACTGGCGCCGAATATTTAATCAGTAAAAAAAATCCGGAGCCAATACAACTTTCTTGCAACGTGGGTAATGACGTAGGCAAAGTATTTTGGTATATCAACAACCGATTCTTTAAAACAGCCGACGCGGGAAGCAAACAATTTTTTGTACCCGAGGAAGGGCCCGTAAAGATTTCCTGCACCGATGATAAAGGAAGAAATAAGGATGTTTGGATTCAGGTAAGGTATATTAATATGTAGAGGATAAAAAAGCGCCTGTCTAAAAATATTCTAAATATGTTTTCTTGCAACGACGCAAAGGCGCAACGCTTATCGTCAATATTTCTGCTTTGCGCCATAGCGCCTTTGCGAGATTTTATTTGCCTTTTAAGATAGCCTCTTTAATAGTAATACAATTATTTTTAATCAACTTTTGTAACCGAGCCGGCTCCACTTTTTGAAACATCCGCTACACCACCGCCTTTGTATTTTACACTACCTGCTCCACTAATTGAACCGGTTAATTTAACACTAGCATAAACTTCCGCATCACCAGCACCGGAAATACTTATATCGGTATTTTCTGATTTAAAGTCCATGCACTTTGCACTACCTGCCCCACTTAATCCAACGCTGAAATCCTTTGTGGCACCTTGAAGATTTACAGAACCAGCTCCCGAAATATCAACATCTACTCTGGGCGCATCTAATTCCATTTTTATTTCTCCTGCACCACTTACTCCGATAGACAATTCGGTTGGGTTATTTATTTTTCCCTCACTAAAAATATCGCAGGCACCCGACACTTCAATTCTTTTATACGAAGGGGCAGATACATATATTTTCATATCACTGGACGACTTCAGGTTATAACCCGATTTGTTACGCACTACCAGCGAGTTTCCGGATACATATACTTCAATATATTCCATCAGGTTTTCATCTGCCTCAATTTTTATAGGCTTGTTAGGGCCCTGAGATACATAAACATCAATGGCTCCATGAACTTCAACCTCATTAAAGGAAGAAACCGAACGCTCTTCTGTTTTCCAGTTTCCGTTACCTTTAATGCGCTTATTGCCAATATATCCACAGGAATTAAAGAGTACAAAAGAAACAGTCAGTAACAAAAAAAATCTTTTCATTGTTTTCGGTATTTAGTGATTAAGAAAATAATTAAATTGATCCTGCTTATAAGACGCAGAAAAAAAGCTGATGTTACAGACTGAAGATGGAAAAACGAAGATAGGGAGAAATATTGGAAGTCGGGAAGCCTGAGGATCGAAAATTGAGACTTGGTAAACCTACTAATTGATGGAATTATTTAAGACTTTCTTGTTTCGGTTCAATTTAAAATATAGTTTCCCACTAAATGACTTACCGACTTACTGTCTACCGACTACCAACTTACTTACTGACTGACTTACCGACTACCGACTACCAACTTACTTACTTCCTGACTTACCGACTTTTGACTTCTCAACTTTCAGACTTTTCATAAACCTCAAACTGATTATCTTCGCAGCATCATGACGGAAAAGATTCTCATCCTTGATTTTGGAAGCCAGTATACTCAATTAATTGCCAGGGCCGTTCGCGAAGCCAATGTTTACTGTGAAATTATTCCTTTTAATAAACCCGTAGTGTTCGACCCTTCACTTAAAGGAATTATTCTTTCAGGTTCACCATTTAGCGTAAACGATTCCAATGCGCCCGAGGTAAGTGTTAGTATGCTGAATGAAAAATTACCAGTACTTGGCGTATGTTATGGCGCCCAACTTATAGCCAAACAATTTGGAGGAAGGGTAGCTAACAGCAGTAAACGCGAATATGGCCGTGCACGTTTACATAAACAAAAAGAAGATACCCTTTTACAAAATGTTACAGAATCATCGCAAGTATGGATGAGCCATGCAGATACCATTTTAGAATTGCCTGAAATATTTGATGTGCTCGCAACAACAGAAAGTATACCCTACGCAGCATTTAAAAAGAATGGTAAGAGTCATCCTTTGTATTGCGTACAATTTCATCCCGAAGTATACCATAGCACGGAAGGGAAAAAAATAATAAAAAATTTTTTAGTGAATATTTGCGGCTGCAAGCAGGATTGGACGGCTGCTCATTTTATTACGGACACGATTGAAGCATTAAAAAAACAAATCGGAAATCGAAAGGTTATTATGGCACTTAGTGGCGGAGTAGATTCCACAGTAGCGGCAACCTTAATTCATCGAGCCATTGGGGATCGCCTGTTTGGAATATTTGTTGATAATGGAGTGCTTCGTAAAAATGAATACGAACAGGTATTAGACACTTATAAATCAATTGGACTGAATGTAAAAGGCATCGATGCAAAAACTATTTTTTATAACGACCTGGCAGGTAAATCAGATCCTGAATCCAAACGGAAAACGATTGGCAAACTTTTTATTGATGTTTTCCAGGAAGAGGCTACTAAAATTAAAGGGATTGAATTATTAGGCCAGGGAACTATTTATCCGGATGTAATTGAAAGCATTTCGGTTCATGGCCCTTCCGTTACCATTAAATCGCATCACAATGTGGGTGGTTTACCTTCTACCATGAAACTTGAATTGGTTGAACCTCTACGTTCTTTATTCAAAGATGAAGTAAGAAGAGTTGGTACTGAACTTGGGATTCCTGTTGATTTAATACAGCGCCATCCTTTTCCGGGACCAGGCCTTGCCATTCGAATACTTGGAGATATTACACCAGAAAAAGTACAACTGTTACAGGAGGCCGATTATCTTTTCACAAAAGGATTAAAAGATCATAACTTGTATGATCAGGTTTGGCAGGCTGGTGCCATTTTATTACCTGTAAAAAGTGTAGGAGTAATGGGTGATGAAAGAACGTATGAATTTACAATTGCACTGAGAGCAGTGACCAGTGTAGATGGTATGACTGCCGACTGGGCCCACCTTCCCTATGAATTCCTTGCATATATTTCGAACGAGATAATTAATGGCGTTAAGGGAATTAACCGGGTAGTGTATGATATAAGCAGTAAACCTCCTGCAACCATTGAATGGGAATAATAGTCTGGAAAAATAATCACCAACCAAGCCATAAATCATTTTCCTCACCATGATTCGAACAAAGCTTTCATCTTCTGTAATTATTGTTTTACCGAATATACTTTTCTTAAGTATTGTCTTTTTGTGTACTCCCTTTTTTTCTGCCGCTCAAAAAGATACTGTTACCAAACGATTTCACATTGCGGTATTCAGCCCGCTTTATCTCGACTCTGTTTTTTCTTCATCCGGTAATTACCTGCCAGGAAAAAGTTTACCAAAATATCTTACTGCCGGATTAGAATTTTACGAGGGAATTCAGCTAGCTATTGACTCTCTGCAAAAAGAAAAAATGCCTATTGATGTTTATATCTATGATAGCCGATCGAGCAAGAAAAAACTTGAAACGATTCTTGCACAGGAGGAGATGAAAAAGATGGACATGGTAGTAGGATATGTAAATATGAATGAAGCAACCCAACTGGCACGAACAGCCGCCCAATTGAAAATTCCATTTATAAACGTGAATTTACCAAACGCTGCCGGCATCAGAAATAATCCAAATTATATTGTACTTAATCCTACACTTGGTACTCATTGCAACGCTATCTACAAATTCATTCAAAAAAACTACCCCCTGGCTCCAATTTTCTATTTTCGAAAAAAAGGTACTGCGGATGATCAACTTAAAAATTATTTTGCAGATGCAGAAAAAAACAGCTCCTCTGTTCCGCTGAAAATTAAATTTGTGACGCTTGAGGACACTGTGAATTCTATTCAATTGAAAAGATTCTTCGATAGTACTAAAACAACTATTTGCATTGCCGGAAGCCTTGATGCAAATTTTAGTTTGTCTCTTTTAAAGCAACTGGCATCTATCAGTAAAGTCTATAAAAGTATTGTTATCGGGATGCCTACCTGGGAAAGTATTGATTTTAATAAGTCGGTATATAAGGGTATTGAAATTATTTATAGCAGCGCCAATTATATAAATACTGATAACAGGTTGGTTCAGATTCTCAACAATCATTTCAAAATAAAATATTTTTCACGACCGGGGGAACTTGTCTTTAGCGGCTTTGAAACCCTGTATCATTTCTCACACGTAATTTCCACGACAGGGACCACTGGAACAGCCGCCACTGCTATAAAAAGAAATACTCTTTTTGGTGAAATCGATATTCAGCCGGTAACCAACAAACACACCGGGGAAACTGAATACTTTGAAAATAAAAAGGTCTACTTTATTAAAAAGGCCGATGGTATCATTAAAGGTGTGTATTAATCTGGTAATTATCATTATGAAAAAATGCCACACATTACCTTTATTGGTATCGCTAGGCAGTTGTCCAACTATTTAAGGCGCAACAAGGTTATTTTTCATATTCCTTTGCCAAAGGAATGTAGTAATTCAGTAAATAAGAAATCAGGAAGAACATCATAGCAGGAAAACTTTTAATAAAGCGCCCATAAAAATACTTACCGATTTTTATCGTCGACTGTGAGATTAGGTACCGTTTGAATTCTATGAAAAAAATAGGTATCTGCGGATACTTAGGTTTTTGAATTTTTGCGGTATTACCAAAATTTCAACCCTATGGAATATTCGGCAAAAAATAAGATCGTATATTATTAATCTGACTAAAGATATAATTTAAAACGTCGAAATAAGAATTAACCCTTTACCATAATCATAAAAATTCATCAGGAATCTTATATTTGTGATTACTACTGTATTGAAAAAAACCCGACTGCTTATTTTTTATGAAATCGCTTTTCACACGCAAATAACCTTTATGGCATCAAAAGCAATTATTGAATTACTCGGCAATCAGGCAAGTTATTTATTAGAACACCAATCAAAAACAATTTCAAAAGAACAATTGCATTTGCCAGGCCCCGATTTTGTGGACCGCATTTGGATTAACAGTGACCGACACCCGAATGTTTTGCGAAATCTCCAATTACTATACAATACAGGCCGGTTGTCCAATACCGGTTATCTTTCCATTCTACCCGTTGATCAGGGTATTGAACACAGTGCGGGTGCATCTTTTGCAAAGAATCCGATTTATTTTGATCCGGAAAATATAATTAAACTCGCCATCGAAGGTGGCTGTAACGCTGTAGCCACCACTTTTGGCGGGTTGGGATTTTTATCAAGAAAATATGCGCACAAAATTCCATTGATTGTTAAAATAAATCATAATGAGTTTCTAACTTATCCCAATAAATTTGATCAGATTATGTTTGCTTCTGTAAAAGCAGGTTACAACCTGGGTGCAGCGGCTATTGGTGCTACGATCTATTTTGGCAGCGATGAATCAACACGACAAATTCAGGAAGTAAGTAAAGCATTTGAATTGGCTCATGAATTTGGTTTACCAACCATACTCTGGTGTTATTTAAGAAATCCGGCCTTCAAAACAAAAGAAAAAGATTTCCATGTATCTGCGGACCTCACCGGACAAGCCAATCATCTTGGCGTTACTATTGAAGCCGATATCATCAAACAAAAATTACCAGAGAACAATGGAGGTTATTTAGCATTAAGCACTAAAGAGTCTTCTTACGGAAAGAATGATTCCCGTATATATACCGAACTCACTTCAGATCATCCAATAGATCTTTGCCGATACCAGGTCGCCAATTGTTATATGGGCCGTGCAGGATTAATAAATTCAGGTGGCGCATCTTCCGGAGCTACCGATATGACAGAGGCTGTTACAACAGCCGTCATCAACAAACGTGCAGGTGGTATGGGCCTTATAAGCGGACGAAAAGCATTTCAACGGCCAATGAAAGAAGGAATTGAAATTCTAAATGCTATCCAGGACGTTTATTTAGATTCGTCCATTTCAATTGCGTAAACTTTTCAAGATCATCCATTGTCAACGCGGTCAATTAAGTGATGCAGATCAATATACTAAAAATGGCACGAGATTCGCAATAAGTATTTTTTACATGTTCCTATACAAAAATCACGACCCTGTACGCTTTGGCCTACAGGGTTTTTTATGTTTATAAAATACTAATGTTCAAATAAATTTTTCCAGTAATGATTAACCCGAATCTATATTTGTAAAGTGTAAACAATTCAACTTACTTAATATGCCAGCAATTATTGACATTCCAGCTAAAAATCTCGCCGAAGGACTTAAAGGATATTATGCACACGGACATTCAACAACACTTGGGTATATTGAAATAAAAGCGGGAAGTAAATTAGGTTTGCATCATCATAGTCACGAACAAATAACCTATATCATCGAAGGGCAATTGGAGATGATGATTGATGGAGAACAAGTGTCACTAACGAAAGGAATGTATTTTGTTATTCCTTCCAATTCGCCACACTCGGCCATAGCCGCTACCGATTGCAAAGTAATAGATGCATTTAGTCCTGTTCGGGAAGATTATAAATAAAATAGATAAGCAAAAATTTTATAAGAAATTCATTTATTCGGATAATCGATCCTATTTTTCCTTAGCATCATTTCAACTGTGTAATAAAAGATACTATTAGTTTTAAAAATAAGTCGCAAAGCCAAATTGAAATCCCGCCAGCCTTGCGGGTGGATTTCCTAAAATATCTTTTTGCCAGTTATAGCGATAATTTAACCGGAATACAGTTTGAGAAGTTGGCCTCCAGCTTAGGGCAGGAACAATTGAAAAAATATCATCAGCAATGGTAGCGTTTGTTGATTTGAAAACACCCTTATTCCAATCTACATACTCAAAACGAACGGCCATATTTAAAACCGACTTTTCAAACCCAAACATCGGCCTTGATAACAAGGGTTGAACTAAATCGATAAATCCACCTTGTTGCTTTTGGCCAAATTGCTCGGTGAAAGTTGCAGGCACATCCACATTTATCCAGGTCCATTCTGCATTAATGATCGTATTTAGTTTAGGAATTTTTGTATTAAAATCGACTGCAATAATATTCACCCTTCTTTTCTTATCAAGTATTAATCCATCTTCTTTAAATTTATTATAAACTCCACGCATGTACGATAATCCCAATTCCCCAACCCTCCTGTTGCGAACGGCCAGTTTTCCAGTGAACAAAGGAATACCATTAAAACTTTCTTCAAACCTGTTTTTATTTAATTTGGTTGCTGGCAGAAAAGTTTTGTTTTCAGTATTACTGATTATTTGTTCATCAAAACCATTGGTTAAATAGGTTTCATAGGCAAGTACCCAGTCTTTATCGAATTTTTTTCCAAATAACCCAAACCCAACATTACTGAAGGTAGCAGGCAGTAGTTGGGTAGCAGATAGTGGCCGGTCCACAAACTCCCATTTAGGTCCATCATGATTTTGATTGAATGCTCCGATAGGATTCATCACAATACCACCACGAAGATTCAATAGCGGCGAAAGTTCAATATCAATAGAAGCAAATTCGATATTAATTTCTTTTGCCCCATCCTCAAATTCTATTTCACTCAAAAACTTTATTCTTTTAGCCAGAGACGATGAAATAAATAAAGTAAGTCTTCTCATTTGAAATTGATGACCTTCCGTTTTCCCATCTTCCTGGATGTACTGATAATTTGCTTCCGCATAACCGCCCAATGCTACCGGAAGTTTACCCACTTTTATAAAAGGGCGATTGTACACAGCATCCATATTCATTTTCAAACCCGTTGTATCGTTAGCAGTACGACGAAGTAACGAAGGATCTATTTGAGCAAATAGTTCCGTTACAAAAATAACGGAGAACAATAAAATCAGATAATTTTTTTTCATACTTTTCTTAAATCAATAAAAATTTTTCTATCGGTTACTAAAACCGGAAAACTACGTATATCTTTATCGGCAGGGCCACTTGTTACTTTTCCAAGATTATTATACTCACTGCCATGGGCAGGGCATTGAAGAAAATCGCCCGACACGCTAAGTTCTGCTCCCTGATGGGAGCATTGCATCCACAGGGCAGAATAATTCCTTTCATTAATTCTATATAAGCAAATCGGGAAAAGCAACGTCTCATTTCGAACAATGATATAACTATGGAATTTTCCTTTTTGTTTCGTCGCAAATTCTTTCTCGTCGATCGATATCCCATTTGGCTCTATGGTGCCTGGAACATATTTTATCGTTGCACAAGCCGGTAATAACGCCGACATAGCAAATGACCCGACACAAGCGGTACAACTTTTTTTAATAAAATTTCTGCGATTCATTGAATAATCTTAAAGCGATTCAAGAAAAGTCAATAGGCTTTTCTTTTCTTCCGTTGTTAACTGTTGAAAATTCGATTTACTTTGCTGCCCTTCACCACCATGTAATAAAATTGCTTCTCCGATACTCTTTGCGCGTCCATCATGCAATAAAAAATATTGACCACCTTGCGATATTTTAGAAAGGCCCAAACCCCATAACGGTGATGTTCGCCATTCTGATGTTTTTGCAGCTCCTTCGGTATACTTGTCATCAAGTTCATTACCCATATCATGCAATAATAAATCAGAATAAGGATTGATAGTTTTATCAGACAAAGCATTAATGACTGATTGACCCGTTTGTAATTGAGGAGTGTGGCATTTTCCACATCCTACGTTTATGAACAATTGTTTCCCCTGCTGTACCGCAGGATCTGACGTATTTCTTTGCAGAGGTGCTTTTAATGTTTGCAAATAAAATACTACATCCAGCAGTGTTTTGTTTGAAACTTCCGGATCGATTTCAACACCCGTATAAGTATCAACTGGTTCGTAAGTAGAAGTAATTCCAATATCCTGGTTATACGCTCCGGCTGTTTGCTGTAGTAAATTATAGACAGAGGCTTTTTTACCAAACCGGCCAATGTATTTACCGTTTTGCTGAATCGCTCCTGGTATAACGTTTATGTATGTAGGAATTGTTATCCAGTTTGGTCTGCCCGAAATCCCATCTCTATCTGCATCATATTCATCAGCCAGCGACAAAAGAGTTGCGTCGGTAACCGCCTCCATCAAACCAAGACCCGTATTGGCAGGAGGCATAAATTTTGCAAAGGTTGCACCCAACGGCACCTGTTCTGGTAAAAATCCTGGTAAGGCACGATGCTGTAATTGGGGGCCTCCCATTTGAAGAAATTGATTTCCGGTGCTATCAGATTGTCCATATCTTGTTAAGGTAGTAAATGGATGACCTTTTCCATCACCTGCATGGCAGGTTCCACAAGAAGTGGCGACAAATAGCGGACCCAGGCCCGCTTCCTTTGTAAATATTTCATTATTAAAAGCATTATCGCCTGATAAGAACCGGGCGTTTTGTTCCATTGTTAATCCTCCAATAGCACCATCCAGCGTTTCATCTTCGGCAATGGCGGGAGGTAAGAGTTTTTGGCAACCCAAAACCACAATAATTACAAATAGAAAAACGGATCGCTTTTTCATTTTTATAGTTCTAAAATTATTTTTAGATACGTCTAACTTTTAATTTAGTCAAATATAATAACTTTTGTTGGCTCAACAAATAAATTTGTGTATCTACCTGGTATTTATAAAAAAGGAAGAGTTAGCAGTTCTAAGATTGTTTTTACGCCTGTACCTATCGATTCAAAGCATTTAGGAAAGTGCGTTCGAAGCTAATCATCCAACTTTTGGTAGCCATTCGATGCATGTCGCTTCCGAGTTGAACGCGGTAACCAATATTAAGTTTTGAATTACTATTGAAGATTAATTGTATGGATGGAGCAATATCTGCAAAATAATGAGCAAGATCGTAGGTGCGTTGACCCAACAGCTCTACATATAGATTCAGATTGGTTTGTTTATAATTTGTATAAGAACGTGGCAATAAAAGATAACCGGCCGAAAGGCTATAATCAATTGCCTGGAAAGGATAAATCTGTGGATAATCTTTATTCCACCGGGATTGCTGCAATACCTGAACATTACTAAAGGAAGCAGACACGGCAATTTTGTTAATGAGTTGAGTAGCGATAACTCCGATTTGAAAACCAGACTGATCCCCTTCAAGCGACAATTCATCATAAAAAGGATTATTTCTGGATAGGCTGCCTTGTGCAAAAAAGGCCATTCGAAAATGTTTATGCACTTCATCGAAGGAAAGAAAACGGTACTTAGCATATAACCTTGCACTCTCCCAAAGTACGTTAGAAGAATACATATCTGAAAAAGAAGCAGCCAAATGCAGCATCCACTTCTTATTTATCCCAATCATTATTTCAGGGGCATGTCGCTGCTCTGTTTTTTTTGAATGATACCCCTCGAGTAACTTCAAACTATATTTTGCCGTGATCGATTTCGCTGGCATATTAGAGGCGGGCTCCGTAAAAACATATAACTCCTGTGACATAGAAGAAGATCGCAGCAATAGAATACCGGCTAGTAGAACCATACCTCTCACGGTTAAACGATTATTCATGGTGCGGATTTTTTGATTAATGAGAGAATCTGCCCTTTTGTAGGATTGATTGCGATGATAATACCATCTCTATCGAGTAAGAACGTGGTTGGCAACAACTCAATGCCCCAGGTTGTAGCAACTGAGCCATCCCAACGACCTTCCTCAATTACCTGCATCCATTTTATTTTATCTGCAAGAATTGCCCTTTTCCAATCAGTCGGTTTTTCATCAAGACTAACAGCAAAAATTTCGAAGCCTTTGCTTTTGTATTTATTATAAAGAGGAAGTATATCTTTATTGGATCTTCTGCACGGCATGCACCAGGAAGCCCAAAAATCGATTAATACAATTTTCCCTTTACTATCTGAAAGTTTCTGTGTTACTCCATTAATATCTTTTAAAGAAATTTCAGGAGCCAACCGGCCAATAACGGGCTGTGCAAATACAGTACCCGCATAAAAAGCGATGAAAGAGGTTACAATTGTGTTTTTAATTGTCATAGAAGATAGGTGTTAACGTAAAACAACTTCTGTTCGCTTACTAAATGGTTACATGAAAGATGCGGGTATCTTTTTCAATACCATCTTTTATACAACAGGAGCCAGCCTTACCAGTTTGTTGGCATGTCATTTTAGTAGTTGCACTATACTTCTTAAATTCTTTGGCACTTAAAAAGTCCCGGTCAGTAATCACCAATGTTTTTTCGCCATCCAGGATTTGATTGGTGATGTTGAGAAAGTGAAAGGTCTTACCATTTAATTGAATATGCTTTTCGTTTTGAATAGCTGTACTTGAAAAGATGCCTGTAATTTTTAATTTAGCAACGGAAAAGCCGGCATCTATAACCGCTTTCTTTATAGCATCAAAATCTACCATTGTTTCTTTCTTAAATACAATATCAAACGAGGACGTTTTAATATCTGCCGTTACTTTCTCAACAAAAGCAAGTTTTTCCAATGATTTATTAATGGCTTTTGAACACATTGCGCAGGTAAGTCCGGCTGCTTGTAAATTGGCGCTGTTGAATTGAGATATGGATCGCGTACCAATCAGTAGCAGAATCAGGATCAAATAATTCTTTTTCATTTATCATTTTTTTTAACAGGCAGTGGTATTAATACACTGCCTGTTTATTTTTTTATTATTTGCAACAACTTTTCTCTTTACAGGTTGCTCCATTTTTACAACACTCCTTATTTTTATCGCAAGCGCCGTTCTTGCAACAAGCTGCATCGTCCTTAGAACTACAACAATCTTTTCCTTTGCAGCAATCCATGTCCTTACAACCATCTTTGCTGCATTTATCGTTGGTACAACATGCATCTTTTTTTACATTGGACTCATCTGCTTTCCGATCGTACTGGCAACAGGCATGTAAATTGGTATAGGCTTTATCCGGAGCCGTTAAATCCTTTGTATCATAACCTGCTGCTGCAATCGCCTGTTGAATTTTTTCAGAACTTGTTTTCCTGGCGTTGTAACTTACCTGCAGCATTTTAGTTTCGTTGTTCCAGTTAGCCGCACCAGCACCCGCTTTAGCAGCAGCGGTTTCAATTGTTTTCTTACACATTCCACAATTGCCCCACACTTTGATACTTTCCTTTTTAACCGTTTGTGAAATTGAAGAATTACCGAATACAAATAGAAATGCTATAGATAGCATGATTGATTGCATTTTCATCTACTTATGTTTAAATGTTACAGAAATAAAAAAATCTTTATACTTATTTATTTTACAAATGAATGGAGTTAACCATTCAATAATAAATAGTAAAAAGAAATTTAAATGCGAAAAACGCAATTATGAAGATAAATCGAATTGAATTGCCTATCTGGAGGAGAATGATAGGCTAATGACAAATGAGAAAGTTTGTCCACAAATGAGGACAGAATTAATTCATTTTCTGGAATGGCTACATCAAGCTGTACAAATTCAATACTTGTTTTTGCAAGTTGATGCTCATCTTGTAGTTTAACAAGTTTGTATTCTGTAGTGCAGCAACCTTTTTTTTCTTTCATTCCACATTTGCCACATGCCTCATCCTTCTCAAATCCATAATTAACAGACGAAAGATCGCCCATACAATAATGGAGATTTACTACAACCCCACTGGAAATACCGAGGTACAAGAGGGCTAATATGGCAATTGAAAGCTTTTTCACGATACTGTAAAGGTAGTTCCAATATTAATAATTACAAACCCTGTTCGAATAAAATATTAATCTTTAACAAAAATCAAGGTCGCACTAGTTTACAAAACTCCAGAAAATCCCAAGTCTTATTTGCATTCCAGGCGAAGGATAATTGGAGATCAGTATATTGTTACCTGTAAAACCACCGTTTTGAATACTGATTGAATTAAGATTATCAATTCGGGCATAGGTAGTAAAAGCTTTAATACGAAAGTTTAAGAAGGCCGAAAATTCAGGAGCCCGCATAGCAATACGTTCTTTATCCTGATAAAAAAATTGCCCTTGTACCGGAGAATAGTTATTTGCTTTATAGGGAGTAAAATATTTCAACTCAATACCCATACTGATCAATAAGTTCTTGAATCCAAGGTTGCCATCATATGCCAATTGGTTCCTGGTAAAAATAAGTGGGAGATTTAAATCTGCATTTCCGGCTTTCTGCTGAAATACTAACCATGTTCGCCAATGCATCCCTTTTCTTCCAAGTTTGAAATCCTTTTCTGCAGAAATTCTCAGAACGTTAAAAATTGAAGACACCTGCCCAACTTTATAATAATCCTTTATATACGTGTAATTGCTAAGCAAATAATAGTCGGCCGATATTTTCAATCCTTGTCTTGGTCTTTCAATGGCTCCAAAAAAATGAATTGTATTTTCTTTATTTAATTTTACCGGCTGATCTAAATAAAAACTACTAAGGGTATCATAAATAAACGATGGTCTGCGATTGACGTTTTCAAAACCTACCTGGAGGTATCCTAGTTTCGGGCTTATCAATCTTTGCAAACTGATATGTGCGTCATAATCCCCGGCATTGTATCCACCAAGGTAAAAGCCACCATATGCTTCAATATCCCATTTTCGGTTGCGTGTTTTATTTCGATACTCACCATGCAGCCAAAGATTGGTATATGATTTTTTCACTATCCCTGTATCAAAATCTGCCTTTAGTATTTGAAAAGATGCTCCAACTTTTATAAACTGTTGAGAATTTTTTGAATCAGGAAATTGGTAAATTGAAAAATCATTGAATAACTCGTTCCATAGATCCCTTCGGAAAATAGCACCGGGCAATGAAGGGAAAGCGATTCCATAATTTTTCTTGTAGTATGCACTGTCGCCGGAATTATCATTAAACCGGTAGTTATAAGTATTGTAACTAACGGTGTGTTCAAACCGTACTCTCGGGTAAAAAAGAGGCACTACTGTTGTATCATTTACAACGATCGAATCTTTTTGACCAAGGTCATATTGTTGCCTGAATAAATAACTCGCATTGGTGTAATTAGTGCCAGTTGCAATATTTGTACTAAATAAATTCCTGCTCTGCTGCTGAACAGGGCCGATTTGCGTTGGAATATTAAATCGACTGGTTATATAAACTCCGCTATCGAGATAATTGCCATCGTTTTTAATACCCCCGTTTTCCCCGGAGGCTAGTTTATTTCCCACCAGAACAAAGAAATTTTGATATCGTTTGTTTTTTGTTTGGTACCAGGAAGTTAATCGGTAATTGCTATGATTTGTGTTTTGATTTTGAAAAGTTCCGGGTGAGTTAATCAGCCGGTACTGAAATGCAAGGTTCCAATTTGGTTTTATATTTTGTGTGTGAAGGAGGTTAATCATTTGTTCGGCTATACTTCCGATGAAGTATCCAATTTCAGAATAGGGCCGATTGGTATTGTAGAAACGGGTTGAAGCAACCGAAAAATTATAAACATCGTAGGCATGAAAGCCATGATCCCAACCTGCATGCATCATTGGACTAAACAAATTACTTTGTGTTGCATTTCCAAAGTTTCCCAGCCCAACATGATACCAGGGAATTGGAAACTTACGGTTAAAATCTTTGATCGTAGAATCAAATTGCTGCAGGCGACTGGAATCGATATAACGGAATCGGATAGTGATAGAATCTTCCAATCCGGTACGATGTTCCAAACTATCGCCTTTTCCGCCTCCTGCTCCGCCTCCAAAACCGCCTCCACGGCCCAAACGGCTACCCGCATTTTGAAATCCACGGCTCTGACCCTGAACCTGCCCTTGAAAAAAAGCAGTAACAACAATGAAAAAAAGAGTTATGTAAATATTCTTCAACACCAATGCAACTGCTTGTTATACGCTAAAATAATTGTTTAATACTCATCAATGACTGCTGCAACGTTAAATTGTAACTAATTATAAAGTTGCAATCAACTCTTTAAAAATGGTTGCCAGTTTTGGCTCCGCCTGGTTAGCAGCTTTTAATACTTCCGCATGAGTAATCGTTTCATGATCGCCCATACCAAGATCGGTGATTACACTGATTGCAAAAACGGGAATGCCCATATGTACAGCTACAATATTTTCCTGGACTGTACTCATACCAACCGCATCTGCACCGAGCTTATGAATCATTTTATATTCAGCCCTGGTTTCAAACGTGGGCCCGGTTACTACAAAGTATACGCCTTCGTGTACCTCGATATTTTCTTTCTTCGCTATTATTTTTGCGGTTGAAATTAATTTTTTGCTGTAGGCTTCTGTCATATCCGGAAAACGTGGCCCCAATTCATCATAATTTTTACCAATAAGGGGATTTTCTACACCAAAGCTTATATGGTCATTAATAATCATAAGGTCTCCCACTTTAAATGCAGGATTAACCCCACCAGCAGCATTTGACAATAAAAGACATTTTATCCCGAGATATTTCATCAATCTTACAGGAAATGTAACAGCCTGCATAGAATAGCCTTCATAATAATGAAAGCGGCCAGCCATCGCTACTATTTTTTTACCGCTCAGCTCGCCAAAAATGAGTTTTCCTTTATGTCCTTCTACTGTTGAAACAGGAAAATGGGGAATATCTTTATAATCAATTTCAATTTCAATGGCAATATCATTTGCGAAATTACCTAAGCCACTGCCCAACACTATACCCGCTTCTGGCGTATGCCTGTATTTACTCTGAATAAAAGCGGTCGTTTCTCTTAATTGTTTAATAAGATCAGGCATAAGTTGCGTTTTTATTAATTTCTATGAACTTCGCAAATATATGAAATCGTTTTTCCCTTTGTTTATATAGGAAAAAGCAGGTTATTGATTAATTTTGAAAAGTTCATTTCTATTTTAGCTGATAGTTTACCATGAAAACAAGGATATTATTTATTTCTATTCTTTTAATTTTTTATTACTCTCTGCAGGCACAACTTTGTAATGGTAGCCTTGGAGACCCTGTTGCCAATATTACATTTGGAGGTGGAAGTGGTGCCGGCCCGGCTCTTCCAGCCAATACAACTACTTATACGCACGTTTTCGGAACTTGTCCAAATGATGGGGAATATTCTCTCGTTGAACTTTCTTTCAACTGCTTTGGTGGGTCATGGCATACAATTTCCGGAGATCATACACCGAATGACGTTCAAGGTAGATACATGCTTGTGAATGCTTCTTTTCTTCCCGGAGATTTTTATGTAGATACAATCCGGGGCCTTTGCTCTAATACCAATTATGAATTCGCAACATTTGTAAAAAATGTGTTGAAACCAACGGCTTGTAATGGGAATGGAATAAAACCTAATCTTACTTTTCGGATTGAAAGTTTAACGGGCACTGTATTAACAACGTTCAACTCAGGAGATATTGCTGCTGAACAACCAGCAGTATGGAAACAATACGGAACGTTTTTTCAAACACCTCTTGGTACTACAGATGTTGTTATTCGATTAACAAATAATGCGCCAGGCGGATGTGGTAATGACCTGGCTATTGATGATATTACTTTTCGCCCATGTGGGCCAACCATAAATGCTACGGTGAATCTTTTAAATTCAAGTGATATTTATGCGTGTGAAAGCGATAAAAAAGATTTTTTATTAACGGCTTCGTTCTCACCTGGTGTTTATGTAAATCCTTCTTTTCAATGGCAAATCAGTTTAAATAACGGCGCTACCTGGACCAACATTCCCGGTGCTACCAGTAATTCATATTTAAGACCGGCAAGTAATATTGGGGCCTATTATTATCGAATGCTTATTGCGGATGGACCAAATATTAATTCAATTTCTTGCAGGCTTTCATCTAATACAATTTCAATAACAGTTAGTCAACCTGATGCCCAGGTTACAAATTATGTTTTCGGTTGTTATGGATCTACGATCGGTTTTTTTGCAGCGGGGGGTTCAAATTATAGTTGGACAGGCCCCAATGGTTTTACTTCAAATGTTCAGGATCCTTCCCTAACTAACGTACAATTCACCAATTCTGGTTGGTATAAGGTAAAAGTTACAGACTTTAGGGGATGTAGTGATGAAGATTCTACCAATTTAATTATTTACCCGGCCGCTACTGCAACTGTGGGACCTGATGTGAATATTTGTGAAGGCGGAAGTACTACCATTACAGCTTCGGGAGGCCTAAGGTATTACTGGTCACCCACGCAAAGTTTATCCATTGACAGTATACAAAATCCTGTGGCCAAACCTGCCGACAGCACGGTTTATACAGTTGTTGTATTTAATCAATATGGATGTTTCGATAAAGCTTCCGTTAGGGTTAATGTATGGAGAAAACCATTGGCCAATGCCGGACCAGACAAAAAAACCAGGCAAGGATTTCCTGTTACAATTAATGGCTCTGTAAAAGGCACTGATGTAAATTATTTTTGGACCCCCTCTTCAACAGTTACAAACCCTACCTCGCTTAAAACTCAGGTGAACCCTCCTCAAAGTACTACGTATACACTACATGCCGAGTCAACCCATGGTTGTGGTGTTCATACAGATAATATGTTTGTGAAAGTATATGACAAAGTGCTTGTTCCGAATGCATTTTCGCCTAATGGAGATGGTATTAATGATACATGGATTATTGAACCCCTTGAATTTTTTACCGAATCTGTCACCAGTGTTTATAATAGGTATGGGCAACTGATTTATAGTAGCAAAGGATATTCAAAACCGTGGGATGGTACCAGAAACGGGAACCCGGTTCCGATTGGAATGTATTATTATGTAATTGATCTTAAAACATCAAAAGAACCCTTATTAACAGGTTCTGTTTTGGTAATACGCTAGAGTACCTTTTTTGCGTTATTAGGGGTATGAAACACCCGCTTTTTATTTTAGCTATATCGGCAATAGCTACTTTTACCATGGGATGGTTTGGTCATAGAGTTTTTTTAAATTCACAACAGCCCGAAAGAATATCTTTACCAATTCCAACACTTTCTCCTGAAAAAGATTCGCTGATTCATTTAAGAACGGATAATCAGTTAGTCAAAACATTCGATAGCAGCTCGATTAAGTTGCCGGCTCCTGACAGTAATTCCTCAACTACGATCATCGTTCAGGCGAGTGCTAAAACAGATACACTATGGGATGATGAAAAAGAAATTGTGATCAAAACGCCCGACGGATCTGTTGAGATTCTCAGAAAATTCAGGCCATTGAAATCATTTAAAGATTTTATTGTGACAGAAAAATTCAAAAAAAAGCCCGTAACCATATTAGATTTTTCCACCAGTAAGTATGGCAAACTATATAAAACTGAAACTAAAAAATCATTAGCGTCCGGGCAGGTTTTTGCCGGCCATTATTCTTTTACATGTATTGATTGTGGTTTGGGTTGCTTTGCGAGTACCATTGTTGATTTAAAAACAGGCAATGTATATGATGGACCACATGCATCATTAGGTTACGAATATAAATTAAACAGCAGATTGCTAATAATTAATCCACCGGCAACCGAAGGGTATTATGCTGCCTGCGATTATTGTGAACCGGAATTGTATGTATGGACCGGGAAGTCATTTAAAAAGATAGAATGAAATAAAAAATGGACTAAAGTTTATTATTCTTTCCAGTTATCTTAAAAAAAACATTACATCACACGCTGGATTCTTCAAGTAATAGCCCGTCTTTTCAGTTTGATTTTTTTTCTTTATTGTTTAAAAATCTTCTTCTCTAACGACAACCTCCTTTTTGGCTATTTGAGCGTTCTGAAGTAGCTTCGCAACTCCTGATTATTCAGCAACAAAATTTAAATCTGACATATTTATGGCTTACGATGTAGTTGTTCTTGGAAGCGGTCCCGGAGGATATGTTGCAGCAATACGTGCAGCTCAACTTGGTTTTAAAACAGCGATTATTGAAAAAGAAAGTTTGGGTGGTGTATGTTTAAATTGGGGATGCATTCCAACTAAAGCATTATTAAAAAGTGCCCAGGTTTATGAGTATATAAAACATGCAAAAGATTTTGGTATTGACGCCACTGGTACTCCACAATTTGATTCCGTTATAAAGCGTAGCCGGGGAGTTGCTGATAAAATGAGTAAGGGTGTTCAGTTTTTGATGAAAAAGAATAAGATTGATGTGGTAATGGGATTTGGTAAGATAAAGGCAAAAGGACAAATTGAAGTAACAAAGCCAGATGGTACCAAACAATTGGTTGAAGGAAAACATTTAATTATTGCAACCGGTGCACGAAGCAGGCAATTACCCAGTATGCCAATAGACGGTAAGAAAATAATTGGATACCGCGAAGCAATGGTATTACCTCAGCAACCAAAAAGTATAATTATTGTTGGAAGCGGAGCGATTGGAGTTGAATTTGCCTACTTCTATAATAGTATGGGCACTAAAGTTACCATCGTTGAGTTTTTACCCCGAATTGTTCCGATAGAAGATGAAGAAATTTCAAAAGAACTGGAGAAAAGTTATAAGAAGAGCGGAATCGACATTATGACCAATGCAGAAGTAACTTCGGTAGATACAAGTGGAACAACAGGAATTAAAGCGAAAATAAAAACAGCCAGTGGTGAAGTAATTCTTGAAGCCGACGTATTATTAAGCGCAATAGGAATTTCTGCAAACCTCGAAGGAATTGGATTGGAAGAAACAGGAGTTAGAACAGATAAGGGTAGAGTGACTGTAGATAAATTCTACCAAACAAATATACCCGGTATATATTCTATCGGCGATTGTTCGCCCGGCCAGGCTTTGGCACATGTTGCCAGCAAAGAAGCCATCATTTGCATTGAAAATATTGGCTATAACGAAAAGAAGTATGCGCATAAACCTGAACCCATCGACTACGGAAATGTGCCGGGTTGCACTTATTGCACACCCGAAATTGCTTCTGTAGGCTTAACAGAAAAACAGGCTAAGGATGCAGGTTATGATATTAAAGTTGGAAAATTTCCATTGAGTGCTTCCGGCAAAGCTTCGGCAGCGGGGCATACGGAAGGATTTGTAAAAGTAATCTTCGATGCCAAGTATGGCGAATGGCTGGGTACTCATATGATTGGATACAATGTAACCGAATTAATTGCAGAAACGGTGGTTGCACGAAAACTGGAAACAACCTACCAGGAAGTACTAAACAGTATACACCCCCACCCTACTATTAGTGAAAGTATTAAAGACGCTATCGAGGTAGCTTATGGTGAAGCAATTCATTTGTAAAAAATCAAAGTAGCTTAATACTTTCAATATTTCATTTTATCGCTGAATTTTATTGCGATAAATGGGTAAGATATGTTTTAAAACTCTATCCGATTATTCATTACTGATAGTTTAATAGCAAAAAATAAAATGACACTTTGTTACAAAGGTAGCGAACTCCCCCAGGTTTGCAACCCCCCTAAGTTCGAAACCCCTACAGGTTGAAGACCCCTGTAAGTTCGAAACCACATTCGTTAACTTTGGTTTGTCAATCAAGTAGCTGCCAAAAAAAACGGATGATCCATTGATCATCCGAAGTAATAAGACAGATAGTTTTTGCTATGGGTTGGTAGCCCTGGAAATTATAAGCAGTTTGAATGGCTTTGATTGATTGCCAGCTTTAATGAAATAAGTGCCTTGCTTAAGC